>DOJM01000124.1 GCA_003529225.1 Paenibacillus sp. | reverse complement strand
CCAGCACGGAAGCAAAGGCAAGCACACTGTTGAGAGCATCATTATACATGGTGTTTAATCCTCCTTATTTCATTTTCCACTACCAGAAACAAGTAAGCCTGCACGGTTCAGCACTGTTATTATGCGATAGAAGTCATTACTGCCACCTGACGGTGTATCCAGCAGCCCTGCAGCACTCGCTGCTTTTACTGCCGCTTCAGCCCATGGGGGTACATTCATCACTGCTCGGCCTTCGATTAAAGTCACACGATCTGAAAGCTTAGTAATCGACTGGCCTTGTTCCTGCATACCTATTTTTAGCGTATCTTTGCTATCCGTAAGGCTCACAATAAGAGCACGCAATTCCTTTATTTCCGTTTCGAGACTAGCCAGCCTTTGTTTATCCTCTGCCGACATTTCGTCATCACCTTCCTTGGCTTCATCATCATATTTATACAGATTATAGGTATTCATGATTTGGATTAGCTTTGCTGCATAGTTTGGGTCGGTAGCATAACCAGCGGCAGCAATCTCTTGTGCGGCTACCTTGCCGCTAGCACCAAGCACCTTGCTGTAAAGATAACGATTCCACGAAACACCATTCACAATCAACGCGGAATGATCCGCAACAGATTCTCCCCAGTTGTTATAGGCCCGAAAAAGAGCTTCTACTTTAACAGCTTTACCATTAACATATTCAGTAGTTTGCACAGTAATGCTACCGGCTGGTCCGCTACCTTTAATCCCAAACAAATTGTTGGCCTTAACAGTCAATCCGCTGCTGCCAAAGCCCGATTCCAGCGCCGCTTGAGCGATCGTTAGCGATGCCGGAACCTTACTGATCTGCATGTCCTTCACAGCAAAATTTGCAATCTTCACCACAAACTCGGTCTCCGTCATTTCATCACTTCCTCTCCTTTTATTAAATGCTGAGCATAATGAAATGCTTGTGCATATCCCTACTAATAGAGCGTCATTGCTAGATTCCATTCAAAATAAACGTCAAAACACGCGCCCAAAGAGCGCGTGTTAGTATTTGATAATTCAACTCACATAGGGCTATTGGTCCTGCTCACATGAGCATTTTTCTTCTCGTAGATTCATAATATGTAATTATAAGTAAAATTGTCTTGAAGTTTCATTAAAACTAGCGTAACATATAGTATTAATTGACTATATAGGAGGGTCTAATAGACTATGCCTTCATATTACTTTAGAGAACTATGGACACCCTTACGCTGGGTAGGCATTAAATTTTTCCGTGATGACGAAGGTTTTCTTTGGATTAAATGGTGGGCCAAACCCAGAAAAAAACTNNTTAACCGTTAAAAAAGTAAATATACATAAGTAGTTTCATACAATGTGCATATGTATTTCTTGATAACAATCTAAAGGGGCATCAACCGCTACAACATTAGCAGCTGATGCCCCTATTCCTAGTTTCCTACCTTAGCCCCAAGAGAGCGTGCTAACAGTACAGCCTGATCTATATCCATACGAACACCTTGCAGGTCCAAACTTTTCAAATCAATTCCTTCAACAATAGCATCCCGTAGGTCAGCCCCCTTAAGCTTGCATTGAGACAGCTGTACACGGCTCAGATCAGCCCCTCGAAGATCACTTTTTTGCAAATTACAACCCATGAGATCGGCCTCAGTAAATCGAATCCCGCGCAGATCCTGTCTGCTAAGATTGGTATGTCTCAGGTTCGTGTAGGACCAGTCCCCACCGATAAGTGTGATCCCGTCTAAATAAGCATTTGAGAAATCAGATCCTACCATTTTACAATCTTCAAATTTCGATACGAACAGATTCGCACCCGTGAACTTACAGTTAGTAAAAGCCGAGCCTTTATGGTGTGACGCATTGAGCATGGCTCCAGTAAAATCGCAATCTATAAATCGGCAGCCGATGGAAGTCATCTCTTCCATAGAGCTTCCCTTGAAGGAACACTGCTCAAATGTACAGTTATTTAGTTCCCCGTCCTGTAGACTTCCTTGATCAAAATTGTGTTTTTGGAACGTTTCATTAAGGTATTGGTACATGTTAAGTCTCATCACCTTCATTAGGNNATTAGGATTAAATAAATTTATTCTTATTAAAAATAGCACTTTAGTAGATTGTTCTCAACAATCTCTTTCGATATAATTGCAAATAAACGATATGGAGGGAAATTATGGATGTGTCCAGCAGGAAAGAACCATTTCGCTATGTAATGAACCAGCCGCTTGAATGCTGGATTGAAGTTCCAATAAGTAGTAGCGGTCCGGGTGCCGGAAAGCTAACAGAAGCTGTGTTGCTCGATCTTAGCCGATCTGGCTGCAAAGTGCGCACCCCCCTGAATCTTCGATTCACGGCGGGCGATACAAAGCTAGTGATTCATCTTCAATTAAACGAAGAAAAGCTTCAGCTCGTAGGCAGCGTCCGTTGGGGCTGGATGTTCGGACTCGGCCAATACCAATATGGAGTTAAACTAAAATTGAACGAGGACGAAGAAGAACAGCTACATAGAGAACTCGATATATGGACAGCCTCTCAAAATGTAGAGGGCCTGTAGAATTTTACATAACAGATGCCCTTCTCATGGAAGGCGTCTTCTTTTTTTGCATAAAAACGAAGGCAGAGCTAATTAGCTCTGCCTTCGTACTATTGTGGTTAGGACTCTACTCTTCTCGTAATAAGTTTGATAATCACAAATATTAGTAATGCTGCAATGGTTGCTTCGAACAGGATTGGAAGTAAACCAAAGAAATACTGAGGGATTTCAATTTCATTTAAATTAGCTGCACCATCAGTCACTTCAAACCGGAATGCACTTTTCATAGGGATATACTTATGATCGAACATCCAAGTCTCTAAAAATGAAATTATATACTGAACTATAAAAAAAGTAACTAACCCTATCCATACTTTCCCTTTCACTCTCACACTCCGTGCAACAGTGATGGAGAACATCACGAGCAGCATGGTGAAGACGGATGTCCAAAAGATTATTAGCACTGCATACAAAGAAACCTCCCAGAATTTAACCGGTAAAAATGAAGTTGAAAACATCATTATATATACGCCTAAATGAATATAAGCGATTATAAATAATCCGAGCAACAACCCTAGAAATAGTAGCACCGGTGATAGAGCCATATACAGGACTGGTATAGGTACAAGTCTCCGATTGTATAAACTCAAGTTCTGATTAAAGGTACGTAATGTAAGAAAAAGAAGCACTACTCCTGCTACGACATAGGTAATGATGTTCATCACAAACATGTCCTGATCTGAATTAATTGTAAATCCTATCACAAACTGCAAAATGACGGTAATTACAAAAACAGCAAGAAACTTATCCCTATCTCGTCTAAAATCATACTTCACTAGCTTTAGCATTCCGCGTACACCTCTCTGAACAATTCATCTATGCTTTTACCTTGGCGCAGCCGGATATCCTCTACCGCCGTATGCATCACCATTTCTCCCTCTTTTATAAAAATCACATCATCGAAGATCCGCTNNCAATATCCGATACTAAATGGGTTGAAATGAGAATGGTGCTATCCTCTTCATAAAACTCTACTAACGCGTTAAGAATTTTAGTTCTTGCTACCGGATCTACACCACCAATTGGCTCATCAAGTAAATAAAGGCTAGCTCGGCGTGACAAGGCAAGTGTAAGCTGTAAACGTTCATTCATCCCTTTGGACAGATCCTTTACCTTATCTTTCTCGCTTAGCTTCATAAATTCTAACATTTTTGTAGCCTTAGTCTGATCAAAATCAGGGTAAAAGTCCTGTTGAAAACTAAGGGCATCACCAACATTCATCCACGTCTCCGTCAGAGGTTTGTCTGGCATAAAGGATACTACGGCCTTACTATTTCTACCCACGGCTTCTCCAATAACTGATATGCGTCCGGTGGTAGGCTGCGTAAGCCCAGCAATGATTTTCATTAGTGTACTTTTACCACTGCCGTTACTACCCAGAAGCCCTGTGATCTTACCCGCACTCAGATTAAAGGATACCCCACGGAGAGCATGCTTGGTTCTATATTTTTTTGTAACATCATGAACCTCAAGTATATTTTCCAACTCGCTAATCCCCCTATTTTACATCCTTGGTCTGGATATTCTCCGCTACCGCTGCTAAAATATCTTCATCTTGAAAACCAAGATCCTGCATGCCACGAATGAAACGATCCAGTACATCTTTTGCCATTTCTTTTTTGATGGTCAAAATAGTTCCTTCATTATTAGTGACGTATCTTCCCATTCCACGCCGGGTTTCCACGATTTCTTCACGCTCCAGTTCCTGAAAAGTTCTTTGCACCGTATTCGGATTAATTTGCAACTCACTGGCAAGTTCACGTACCGAGAGAATTTTATCTCCCGGTTTTAGCTTGCCGGTGACGATTTCTCCTTTGATGTAATTCATGNNTCTAAAGACGGAAAAGCCTATGAGTAGAAAGACAATTGTGTATAAGGCTAGCATAACGATGGAAAAGGTCAGCGTCATTCCAGGTATAGGTGCTCCTCCACCTTCGTAAGCAGATAGATTCAGGTTCGGGAATAATACATATTTATAGAACTCACGGGAAATGATCAATTTGTCTATCATTAACATAAACATAGTGACCCCGATCGTTACCCCCGTCGAAGTCGTCAATATCCCAATCATAAAAGCANNAAGCAAGTGTTACATAAACAACTGTACTAACAGAGTTATACATTAAACTGGTTAGCATCTCACGAATGCCGTCCTCACCACCACTTAAACCAAACCATAAGGCTCCTGATATAAAAACCGCCAACATGCCAACTACAGCCACTGTGAATGCGTAAATCAGCACAACAGCATATTTGGATGCAAGTATTGCTGTACGACTTCTTGCACGAATTAGAAGGAATTTGATGGTGCCCTGACTATATTCTTTTGAGACAATACCCGCTGTTCCGATGATTGCGAGAATGGTTATAACTTGCCCAATCCCTTGAGAAAGCAACATTACGGATGAGTATTCATACGCTGATTCGAATATGTCTGGTGACACGGAATGCACAATGTAACCCAACAGCAGGGATAATAGGATTAACACTAAATAGGGTACGAAAAACGTACGTTTCTTCGAGATCTTGAGCCATTCATTAACAATCAGATTATTAAAGCTACGCAATGCGGTTCCCTCCTGTCCATTTCAAGAAATCTTCCTCTAAACTTTGTTTATTCTCTGTAATGCGGAAAATACCTACCCCTTTATTACTAAAAGTCGATACTAGCTCGGGTACTCTACTGTCATGCAGACTTACCGTCACCTCAGATCGAGCACTATCCATTGATAATAACTCTGCGTATTCCATCCCTTCCAAGTGGGTAATCGCTGATTCAACTGAACCCACACGAATTGTTAGCTTTACTTCTGTAGTTGTCTCCTGCTCCCCACCAATGGCTGTCACAGTCACTAACTTGCCGTTCTGAATCACGATGGCGCGATGGCAAATTTGTTCAATTTCAGCCAGTAAGTGGCTGGAGATTAGAATAGAAATCCCTTCAACCTCTGTAATCCTACGCATATAATCACGCATTTCTCTGATTCCAGCAGGATCTAGTCCGTTCGTAGGTTCATCTAGAATCAATAGCTTTGGTCGGTTCAGTAAAGCCTGAGCAATCCCAAGACGTTGACGCATGCCCAGCGAATAGGCCTTCACTTTTTTATTCATTGCTTCCTGAAGCCCTACCAATTCCACAACCTCTTCAATTCTACCGGCCTCAAAATGATCCGTCATTCTCTGGTATTGCTTTAGATTATCAAGCCCTGTCATATACGGATAGAACTCCGGATTTTCAATAATCGCTCCGATATGGCCAATAGCCTTGTTAAAATCACTCTTTACACTGTGACCTTGAACGATCACATCTCCTTCACTCATCCGTATTAGTCCCGTCATCATCCGTATCGTCGTTGTTTTTCCCGCACCGTTTGGACCCAGTAGCCCGATAATTTCTCCCTTACGAATATCAAATGTCAGTTTATCCACAATCGATTTCCCTTTAATGATCTTACTTACCCCGTTCATTTGCAGCACGATTGAATCTTGCATATGTTCGTTACTCCCCTGTTTCATAATTATCCTCCCTGCCATCTAGTCAGTATTGATGAGTTCACTTCATTGTATCGGTGTCATAGTTGAATAGTACACTAATGCATTGTTGATGTAAAGCCCGAATTATTGAATTACAAAAAATAAGGGCTTTCTATTAGACTATCTGCCAAACCCAAAAATGAAATGAACATAGATTAGATAACAAAGGAGGAATGACAAATGAAAAAAGAAGTTCATGTATCCCAGACTTATCCACGCTTAACTGTTTACGATGAAGAAAACTTTAGGGGTAGAAGTAGAATCTTTACCGGTAACCTTGGCATTCGGAATACGGATAGGATTTTAGATGGTATTGAGAGTCTTCGTTTCTTCTCTACCAGCAGTAATGCAACACTGGTACTCTTCACTAGAACCCAGTTTAGAGGGAACTTCCGTGTACTTCGTGGAAACCACAGCATCCGTGATTTGGACGACTTCATTTCCGGTAATGATGTGGAATCCATTATTTCAACTAATCAAAGATTAACTCTCGAACAGATTCGTAATATCCGCAGCAGCGGCACTTTGCCTGCGGGATATCGCTTGATCTAACATTTCCATTCAACAAGAAAGGAGCAATCTGGAGCTAGAGCCCAGGTTACTCCTTTTAATAGATTAATCCCCTAAAAGGTAATATACATAAATGCCACAATTGAGGTAGAGTTATTATAAGATCAGAATGTAAAAGTCTACAGTAAGATGCCAGAGAAATCATTCTCATTTAACTGATGCTACAAACATAGGGATAGAAAAAGACCAAGCCATCCTTCGCAAAGCAGCCGGAAATCCTGATGAGCTCAAGTCTGGGGATGGCAGTCTTAAACTGTATANNGGCTTTTTGACATTCAAATCAAACCTTACGGTGCTACAAAGAAGAATAACTGATTGTCCGCTCCAGTATAAGGCCACTGCTGGATTTTGGTACCGTTCATGGTTGAAGTGCCTGGAATATCCAGCACTTTGCCGCTATTCTTATTCACAATCTTATAATAGCCCCCACCTGCAGCTTCAAGCTTCCACTGCTGATTATTTCCTCCCGTACCGGTAAGCGCCCACTGCTGAACGCCCGCACCGTCCGTGGTGGAGCCGTTTATCACATCCAGGGCTTTGCCGCTGGCTGCGTTAACGATGTTGACATACCCACTTCCTGCATCGCGGATCGTCCACCGCTGGTTATTTCCGCCTGTATACTCCCATTGCTGGACAAGCGCTCCATCCGCCGTAGAAACGCCAGTCACATCCAGGGACATTTCACTTGATTTGCTCAAGATCTTATAGGTGCCGCCGGTCACCGGTGCCGAGGTGGACGACCATTTGAACGTGATCGCGCCTNNGGAGAGCCGGTTGGACAGCACAAGAGCAATGGTGCCGTCCGGATTTTTATAGGCTACGTCCTCCATGCTGTCCTGAAACGTGTTCGAATCGATGCGAGACGCATTCAGGTCGACAAATTTGCTGCTGTGCCCCAGACCGTAAAATTGCGGGTTGTAGGTCACTGAGTCCATAGTGTCAGACCGGATGGTCAGCAAGCCGCGGTTGGCAGCATCAATTCCGGCGAGCGCGGGGCCGCCATTCTGATCCAGCGCAACATTCCACATGATATAGGACTTTGCCCAGTTTCTGGGGAAGCGGATCATATGCATCATCAGATCCTGGAACATTCCCATGTTCGTGCCGCCGCCAATCCACGTTCCGCTACCGCCTTCCGTGAACCAGAGCCGTTGGGCTGGATACTGGTTATGCAGCGTGGTCAGGTTGGAATGGCTGAGGGCCGAATAATAATGAAAAGCACTGCCCTGCGTATAGTCAGATGCGCTAGATCCCAGCACCGACGAGGCGTAGCTGATATCGTCATAGTTGTGGTCATAGGCCATAATTTGAGTGTTAAGCCCGTTCTGTGCCAACTTCGGGCCCAGCACATTGATCAAATTGCTTTGTTCACTGGCCGACATTAGCAGTCCGGGATAGTGAGGGGCAAATTTCGGTTCATTCTGCAGGGAAAGGGCATAGACCGGCGTTCCAAGTGCGGCATACTGCTGCAGATATTTCACCAGATAATTGGCATAGGCATCATAGCTATCGGTACGCAGTGTGCCGCCCGTGTCGCCGTAGAGGCTTTTTTGCGTCTTCATCCAGGCCGGCGGACTCCACGGGGCGGCGAACAGCTTGATCCGGCCCGGATTAACGTTGTAGGCCTGATTAAGCATAGGGCGGATATAGGCATCTTCCCGCCAGAGCGAGAAAGCGCTCAGGTTCATATCATCACTGTTCCCGCTCGTATCATCATAGGTCCACATCTCCCAGTTGAAGTCACTCGCGCCGATCGGCTGGGGGGGGGGGCTGATGTTGATGCCGTTGGCGCTGAACAGCTGANNGATTCATGACCTCGGTTCTTTTGGCTGTAGACAGTTTGTTTTGCAGCAGCCAGCTGGATGAATCTGTGAGTGAAGCTCCAAAACCGTCCATCGTCTGATAGGTGCTTCCTTCATTGACAGTAATCGTATAGTCTGCACCTGCGCTGGACGCAGAGAACTTGACATCCGATTGTCTTGCCAACCAAGTATTTGTGTTGGGGTTGGACAGCCATACCTGTACGGTTTCCCCTGCAGCCTGCGCCTGTTGCGGTGCGGACACCGCCCCCATGGGCACGCTAATGGCCAGAACAGTTGCCAGAGTCAGCATTTTTTTGATTGCCATAACAGTTCACTCTCCCTGAATAATATGAACTTCTCAGAATGCCCTTATAGTGTTAACAGCAAATGTGACGACAACGTGGGATTAGTCCAGTACAGCCACCCAGCAATAGGTCCCCGGCTATCCCCGCTGGCAGAGACGCTGTGAACTGCCAGCCTTCGTAGAGCAGTCGGAAGTCCTGATCACGGTGGTCAGTACAGTTGACCACTACCGCCATGTACCCGCCATCCGGCTTGCGGAAGACGATAGGGGTCACGCTGTCCATACCTCCGCTGCTGGCGATTCTCACNNCTCACCGCGCCTCGCCGGACTTCGACTCGGTCCAGAGCAGATCCCGTAATCTGCTGCTTTGCCACATTCCCCTTTCTTTTCTGAATAGGAACTGGAACAGCGGCGAAATTGCCTCCGCCGCTGTTCCTCATAATTTCACGTTCTATTTAATTCCTTTTTCGTCAAAAAACTGATTCGATTGTTCCTTCACATAAGTCAGGAGTTTTTCGATACCGGCACTTTTCAGCTTGTCGCGGTAGGTCTTGAGTGCAGCGTCCACATCAGGTATCAGCCCGAGCATCAGCGGCTTGCCGTATTGCTCAAACACCTGGTTGACCGCTGCAAGCTCGGTTTTAACCGGATCATAATCCATATAAATCGGTCCGAAAATATCCGGTTTGCTGATCGGCTTGAATTCTTCCTTCAGCTTATCGAGGCCATCCCAGCCTCCTTCTTCTTTCAGCATGTTGGGCTCATAGCGCCAGCCCCAGCTTGCGATATCGAAACGCGGCGTCACATTGAGATCGACACCCGGTGCCGGAATGATAATCGTTTTGGCGTCCTTGCCCTTGGCCCAGTGCTTGCCTTCGATCCCGTAGGTCATCAGATCAAAGTAAACAGGGTCGTTGCGAAGCTTATCGAGCACCATCAGCGTGCGCTCCGGATTCTCCGAGCTCTTCGGAACAGCCATCGCGTTCGAGCTTGGCAGCGTCGGAAGTACATAATTGTGGAACCGGGTGAATGGGAAGTAGCTGATTTCCATATTCAGTTTTTTGGACTTCACCTCATTAATAAAGCCTCCGGCGCTGGACGGGTTGCGCCAGTAGATCGCTCCTTGTCCGGTCTTGATGAAATCGCCGGCTTCTTGCTTCGAGGACAGCGAGTTTTTGTTCCAGTAGCCCTTGTCTGCCCACTCCTTCATCTTCTTGACCCAAGCTTCGTACTTGTCGGTAAACGGTACGATTTGAATGTCCCGCGGAGTATCGTAAGAAGTGGCCGCGATCACCTCACTTCCGCCAATCATCTGGAAATCATTCCAGTATTGGGATAGGAATTTCACGTTATCATAGACCAAGCCATTGATCGGGGTAACATGCTTCTTCGTCTTCACGGCATCCATGTAAGCCTCAATCGAATTCAGGTCGCTGAACTCCGGCAGGCCCAATTCCTTGCGCCAGTCCTCCCGGTAGACGTAGCCAGCTGGCGTGTATTCCGGAACCGTATTCGGCACCGCGTAAATACCGCCACCGACCGTGACGGAGCCCCAGTCATCCTTCGGCACATTGCCCCAGGTTTCCGGTGCATATTCAGGGAGTAGATTCGTCAGATCCAGGAACGCCCCCTGCTTGGACAGCTTGTAGAAATCTGCCCAGCTCGATGCGAAGATCATGTCGATCTTCTCACCGGAGGTTAGCAGCAGATTATATTTAGTCTGCCAGTCGNNTCCAGGTGGTAAACTTGAGATCGACCGTAGTGTTCAGGTCTTTTTCCAGCATTTTGTTCCATTCTGCCAATACCTTGTCCATATCCTTATGCGTATCGCCGACCAGATACCAGGTCAGCTTTACCTTTTTGAGCGGTTCCTTCGACGATGTGGCCTCACTTGCCGATGGACTGGCATTGCCTCCGGACGTAGCCGGATTGTTCTTTTCCGCCGCACCGTTATTCGATCCACCGCAGCCTGCCAGCAACGATGCCAGCATGG
>DOJM01000125.1:4360-11972 GCA_003529225.1 Paenibacillus sp. | reverse complement strand
GGCTATTTGCAACGCAAGCCTTGTCCAAGTGATCGTCGTGTGATTTTCGCGGAGTTGACCGCGGAAGGTGAACGTCTCATGAATGAGATGTATCCGAAATACTCAGAGCGTCTTCATCTTGCTTTCAGCGGACTGAATGATGAAGAGAAGGAACAAATGATCACTCTGCTCAAGAAGATGGGTCTGCAAGCTGAGAAGCTTTCCCCTCTTCCCCGTAAGTAGAGCTAGAGGCTAGGCTGCTTTTTACTTCATATGTGTTAGACAAGCTGTTATCGCATAAAGAAGCCCGACCGGTAAATACCCGGTCGNNGAGCTATGCCTTTTTCAAAGACGACGTAGCATCCTCTACCGAAGGTACACCCTTGCGCAAACCCCAAGATATAACTAGCGACAAGACTGCGAAAACTGCCATCACGATAAATAGTGAATGAAGTCCCCCCTCTAGTGCACCACGTAAACTGTTTGATACTTCGCCGGACAAGTTAGTGCCTGTATGCGAGCCTAGCAGCTTATTAATATCATCACCTGTAACGTTTGAATCCGGTTGTTTTCGTAACAGCTGATCAATATTCAAGTTCAGCCAGGAACCGAAAATAGCTACCCCAATGGTCTGACCTAGTGACCTTGTAAATGCATTAAGCGCTGTGGATGCACCACGTTGATCATAGGCAACCGAGGACTGAGCGATAATCGTGAAGACCGTAGAGGAGTATCCGAAGCCTACCCCACAGACCAGCATTAAGCATAAGAGGATTAGCTGTGAAGACTCTCCAGTCAAGAAAACCAGACCAATAGCTCCAGCAGCAATCATCATCAATCCAAGCATCGCCGTTCGGCGAGAACCCGCTCGCAGAATCATCCGTCCACCTGCGATTGACCCAAACATCCAACCTACAGACATTGGCGCAAGCAGCAAGCCTGAGATCGCAGCGCTTTTTCCAGAAACGCCCTGAACCCATAAAGGGATGTAGGTAGAAAGTCCAATAATTAATGTGCTTACCAGCAGGTTAGCACCCGTTGATACCGCGATATTACGATTTGAGAATAGGTTCAGCGGAAGCATAGGCTCTGGTGCACGGCGCTCCACAAACAGAAACAGGATTAGCAGAATAACCGCTGCCCCCAGTGTTGCGAGTAGTAATGGTGAATTCCATGCCAGGTTCTGTCCTCCCGTGGAGAGACCAAAGAGTAGAGCTCCCATACCTGCTGCAAAAAGAAGAACGCCTGGCACATCGATCTGTGTCTTCCGACGCACCTTCTCTTCCTTCAGGTAGCGCGCAATGAATATCATTGCCAACACACCAAATGGCAGATTGAATACAAATACCCAGCGCCAGCTTAAGTAATCTACCACATAGCCACCAAGCAGTGGCCCAACCAAAGAGGAAATCCCCCATACAGAGCTTAGCAATCCTTGTGTCTTCGCTCTTTCTTCAATGCTGTAAATATCACCGATAATGGTAAAGGTCATAGGAATCAGTGCACCCGCACCTATACCCTGTATCGCGCGAAACAGGATCAGCTGNNCCATACTTTGCGATATGCCGCATAATAATGAGCCTAATAAAAAAACAGCCGCTCCCCACATGAATACAGGCTTGCGTCCGAACAGATCACTGATTTTGCCGAAAATAGGTGTTGTAATAGCCATTGCCAGCAAATATGAAGTAAATATCCAGCTCAGCCATTGCATCCCCTGAAAGTCGCCTACAATCGCCGGCCCCGCTGGCCCCGTTACAGTTCCTTCAATAGCGGCCAGAAACGTAGCCAGTAATACGCCTGTTAATATTAGTTTGCGTTCTAAATCCCCTGTTGACTTCAATGTTCCAAACCCTCTCTTTATGTATTAAGTAGATTGCCACTCCTCGCGCAGTAGAGCATGGAGAGCAGCATCCTGAAAGCCGGAAGCAATCTGCCTATATTGACGCAATACGCCTTCCTTCTGAAATCCAAGCGTATCAACCAACCTCTCCGCACGGATATTATCAGGATGACAGAGCGCTTCTAAACGATTCAAGCCCATAATATTGAAGCCAAAGTCGAGTACAAGCCCAAGTGCTTCTTTCATATATCCATGCCCCCAAAAGGCAGGTGACAGATCACAACCTATCTCACCACGGTAAGCTCCCTGAAGCTGCCAATGGTTATATCCACAGCTACCTATGACTTCCTCCCCGGGTCCAATAATACTCCAACGTAAGCTCTCCTCTTCCTGAGCCATCCTTGATAGAAGATCAATAAGCTGCTTCGTCTCTTCTATAGAGGATAATGCCGGTGCACCCAGCCAGTGAGCAACTTCCGGATGAGACCAGACCTGAAATAACGCTGAAGCATGTTCAGTAGTCATAGCACATAATTTTAATCTTCTACCAATCAGTGTAGGTGTCACTCCATTGCATAAATACAATTCGCCGTTCCCCCTTCAACTTATCAATTATACATCAATCAAGAGTATATCCTTAAGCTAAAAGTTCTAATTTCTTTAACATCTTACATGCAAGCAAAAACGCCTTTGGTGTCCCCATAAGGACGGTTAGCGTTTATGCGAGAAATATAAGGATAATGTATAGCTTGAAACTTATACTTTCATATATTTTAAAAAACGTCTGGATCAGGCGGCACACTCACCACTTGATCCAAACGCTTTTTAATAACCTAACCTATTAATGATTCCACTCCGTCAATTCACGACTTCACTACACAACACCTGAAGTTTGGCTCGAATATCCTTGAACTCTTCAATACCCGTGCCAGTAATACTGTACCCTTCACTATGTGCAGTCAGAAAGTTGTCCAGCGTCAGCTTTTCCAATTCCTGTTTCACTTCGCGTTCTCCTACACGATACCCCATGTCTTCCAGTCCGAGCAGCATCTCCGAGATCGTCACATCTTTATCATGGGCAGAATAAAGCATGTGAATTCCTATGAACAAGTTCTGTACATCAGCGCGCATATCCCACTCCTTCTGGCTACAAAGCCTTCGGTATTTACTCTTGCATTACCCTATGACACTTCATCGGAAACATCATCACAAGGTTCAGCGTTTCAGTGAAGATTATAACTAATTCCAAGATATTACAAAAGAATGTTGCGTCTTGACGTACCCGGCATAGCTGTACTATGTTGTTAGTTACAGTTATGGTTTCATATTGACTTTAAAGTACAGGAAGGTGATGCTTCATGTTTCAAGCTATGCCATATGATGGAACGCGCAGCGAGCAGTTTGAAGCGGTTCTAATCCAACTCGAAGCATTGATGAAGGACGAACCCAGTGCTACAGCCAATCTGGCTAATGCTTCGGCACTACTTAAACACGCGCTGCCGGATACGAATTGGGCTGGTTTTTATTTATTTGACGGCAAGGAGCTAGTACTTGGACCTTTTCAAGGCCTCCCTGCATGCATTCGAATTCCGCTATCTCGCGGAGTGTGCGGAACGGCAGCAGCAGAGCGGCGCACACTTGTAGTAGGAGATGTGCATGCATTCCCAGGTCATATTGCCTGTGATGCAGCCTCAAACAGCGAGATTGTTGTTCCTTTAATAAAGGATGATCGCTTGCTTGGCGTACTTGATATCGATAGTCCGCTCAAGGATCGCTTTGATGATGAGGAACGGCGATTCTTGGAGCGGTTCGCAGCTTTAGTATCGGAAGCTATTTAAAAATCCCCCCACAAATATATACTTTCTGATAGGTCAAGCATAAACGCCTTCGTCGTCCTCATAAGGACGGTAAGCGTTTAAACGAGAAATATAAGACATAAAATATGGTGTGAAACTTATACTTTCTTATATTTTAAAAAAAAGCTGTCTTATTTGTAGGGGTTACCTACTTATAAGACAGCCTTTTTCTGATGATCTTACAGTCGAACTGGACTAATGTTCCAAATCTCAGCTGCATAGCGACTAATTGTGTTATCGCTGGAGAATTTACCGGAATGACCAATATTAATAATGGACTTCTTCAGCCATTCTTGCCGGTTGCGATATGCCCGATCAATTTCGACGTGTGTCTCAACGTAACTAGCGAAATCCTTCAGCACAAAAAACTCATCATTATTATCCAGAAGAGAGTGGAAAATGCTCTCAAACTCCGTAGCGTGACAACATATAGGTCCTGGTTTGATTAACTGATCCAGCACTTCTTTCACACGACTATCCCCGTTGTAAATATCACGCGCATGATAACCGCCATGCTGGTAGTAATCCATGACCTGCTCAGCACGAAGTCCGAACAGGAACATATTGTTGTCTCCTACCATTTCATGCATTTCCACATTTGCGCCATCCATCGTCCCTCCCGTCAATGCACCGTTCATCATAAACTTCATATTCCCGGTACCGGATGCTTCTTTGCTGGCTGTAGAGATCTGCTCACTGATGTCAGCTGCAGGAATGATCTTTTCTGCTAGGGATACCGAATAATTTTCAAGGAAAAAGATACGAATCTTCCCTTTAACATCCGGATCTTTATTGACTACCTCCGCCACTGTATTAATCAGTTTGATAATCCGTTTCGCCAGATGATAACTTGGCGCTGCCTTTGCTCCGAATATAAACGTGCGTGGGACCATATCCATCGAAGGATTATCTTTGATTTGATTGTACAAATGCAGAATATGCAAAATATTAAGTAACTGGCGCTTGTAGGCATGCAGACGTTTCACCTGTACATCAAAGATAGAGTCAGGATCGACATGTACTGAATGCTTACTGTAGATGTACTCTGCAAGACGAAGCTTATTCTGGCGCTTAATACTGGCTACTTGTTCCTGGAAGGAAGCATCCTCACAATATTTAATCAAGCCAATCATTTCTTGAGGATGGCTCACCCAACGGGTCCCTATTGATTGATTGATCAAATTAGCCAGATCTGGATTGGCATGCAGTAACCATCGCGCATGAGTAATTCCGTTCGTCTTATTATTGAAACGGTGTGGATACATTTCATTAAAAAGTCGCATTTCGCGCTTCATTAATATTTCTGTATGCAGCGCCGCCACTCCATTGACACTATGGCTAGCTACAATCGCCAGATGAGCCATCCGAACCTGATCATCATGAATAATTGCCATTTGTTCAATTCGATTCTGATCACCTGGATAACGACTCATGAGCTCGCCACAGAAGCGGGCATTAATCTCTTCTATGATGAGAAAAATACGTGGCAGCAGCTCCCTAACCATTTGAATAGGCCATTTCTCAAGCGCTTCGCTCAGAATGGTGTGATTAGTATAAGAGACCATACGCGTCGTGATACTCCATGCCTCNNTGTACATCCATCAGAATCCTCATCAATTCAGGAATCACCAACGTTGGATGTGTATCATTAATATGAAGAGCAACCTTGTCTGGCAGCGATTCTATTGGAATCCCAAGCTTGGCATAGGTACGCAGAATACTTTGCAGCCCCGCGCTACAGAGGAAATATTGCTGCTTCAGGCGAAGCAGCTTTCCTTCATATTGAGAGTCATCTGGATATAGGAACTCCGAAATGGATTCTACAGAGCGCTTATACTCCAGAAACTTATGATAATCCGTCCCGGCAAAAGAACCAAAGGTTCTAGAGGGCTGGGTGATGGATTCTGCACTCCAGTTACGCAGTGTATTCACATGCCGGCGATCTGCACCAATGATAGGGACATCGTAAGGCACTGCACGAACAGCCTCATATTGCGTATGATCGAATACGAGCCGTCCGTTCTCTTCGCGGGGCTCAATAGAGCCCCAGAACCGAACTTCAACCTGCTTGTCTTCGCGGCGCACTTCCCATACATTATCATTCTGCAGCCAGTAATCAGGAAGTTCCACTTGATACCCATCAACGATTTTCTGCTCGAACAGGCCATATTTATACCGTATACCACAGCCATGTCCCGCATATTGCAGGGAAGCGAGTGAGTCCAGGAAGCAGGCGGCCAAACGACCGAGACCTCCATTCCCTAACCCAGCGTCCGATTCCTCCTCCTCTATATCCTGCAAACAAAAGCCAAGTTCCGCTAAACCTTCACGCACNNAAAAAAAAAAAAAAAATACATATTTTTTTTAATTTTTTTCGCACTACTTCCAGTACACCCATATTCAACAGATTGTTCCCCAGAAGCCTACCGATCAAGAACTCCATTGAAAAATAGTAAACCTGCTTATCTTTATCGAGCTTATATTTCTGGTTCGTTTCCGCCCAATTTTTCCCGGCGTTCTCACGAATCATGTTGCCCAGTATTTTATAGACATCAGCATTCGAGGCTTCCTCAAGCGGTTTACCTAACTTACCGATGAGGGTCTCACGAAATACCTGTTTGAAAGATTCTTTATCGTTAAACAACAGTAGGTCCTCCTGACAAATGCTTTTATTAGAAGTGCAGCAGACTGTACCATTAGATCAGATAGGTTAATACTGCTTAGTTCATCTAATCCCGTCGTTAGATCTTGCTCCTCTTGGCGATGACGAATGGACGTTTGCTATCTCCAACGAGAATTCGATTCTTACTCAAATGTACGTCTTTATCCATAATTACATTCTCAATAACTGCATTCTCTTCGATGACGCACTTTTGCATAATTACTGAGTTGATGATTTTCGCTCCCTTACGTACCTGAACCCCCCGAAAGATCACGCTATTCTCTACCGTTCCAGCTATAATGCAGCCATTAGCCACCAACGAATTACTGACATTAGCACTCTCCAAGTACCTTGTTGGAGCCTCATATTTAATCTTCGTCTGTACCGGGCTTTCTTTGAACAAACTGAAGTAATTCTCCTGCTGGAGCAGTTCCAAACTGTTCTTATAATAACTCTCTAATGAATTAATTACGGCATGATAGCCATGATATTCGTATGCGGCGATATTAAATTTGTGTCGGTTCTTCTGAATTACATCACGGAAAAAATAACTCTCTCCATGCGCAATGCAATGCTCCACCTGCTCCAAGAACAGCTTTTTCTCCATAATGAAGATATCCAGATATAAATTAGGATGGTCTTTCTCATGATGGATATTAGTCACCTTATTCTCTTCGTCTACTTCAATACGCTGGCATAGATCATGTTCTGGCTGCAGTTCCTCAATCTTTTTATACACTACTGTAACGTCGGCACCTTTCTCCAGATGGTAACTATACAAATCCTGAAGATCGATCGTATTGATATGCTGGCTGCCGGAAAACACGATATATTTAGCAGATCCCCGTTTAAAAAGATCCAGATTGTTATGATAATGCTGTAAGTCCCCGAGAGAAGTATCCGTTGGATCGTTCCAGTCTGGGGGCAAAATGAATAATCCCCCATGCTTGCGGTTCATATCCCACGATTTTCCGTCACCCAAATGGTCCATTAGAGAACGGTATTTACGGCGGACGAACAGGCCAACGCTCTCCAGGTCTGCACGCATCATATTAGAAAGCACGAAATCAATCAACCGATAACGACTAGCAAAAGGTACGGCTGCACCACAGCGGAAATAAGTGAGTTCATTTAATTTGTCGAGTTCATGATCCAGATTAATTACACCCATGAGTTGCTTCATCGGAATCCACCGTCCTCTTATAATTTATAAGAAAGTATAAGTTTCACAATATACTTTATCCTTATAAATCTCGCATAAACGCTTACCGT
>DOJM01000125.1:1574-4229 GCA_003529225.1 Paenibacillus sp. | reverse complement strand
TACGTTCTTGCCAATCTTGACCTTAGGCATAATCACAGAGTCCGTAATTACACTGCCCTCACCCACCTCTACGCCATAAAAGAGGACCGAGTGATTCACTTCTCCGTGCACAATGCAGCCTTCATTAATAATGCAGCCTGACACTTTCGCCCCAGGGGCGACATATTGGGCAGGTTGATTTGGATTACGCGTAAAAATGCGCCAGCTGGGATCATTTAGATTAAGTGGCGGAGTATCGCTCAGCAAATCCATATTAGCTTCCCATAGACTGGTTATAGTGCCTACATCTCTCCAATACCCTTCAAAAGGGTACGCAAATAAGGAGTTTCCGTCCTCCAGCATTAAAGGAATGATATCCTTGCCAAAATCGTGGGATGATCCTACATTCTCCCCGTCCTCTAGTAAATGCTTGCGGAGAACCTCCCATTTGAAGATATACACACCCATAGAAGCTAATGTGCTTTTTGGCTGAGCGGGCTTTTCCTCAAATTCGTAAATTTTCAGATTNNGTCAATGACAGAAATTGTGCAATCAGCGTTTCTTTCCTTGTGGTATTGAAGCATAGCGTGATAATCCATTTTATAGATGTGATCACCGGACAGAATAAGAACATGCTCTGGATCAAACTGATCCACAAACTTAAGATTCCGATAAATCGCATCGGCTGTTCCCCGATACCAGCTGCTTCCATTCTCGCGTTCATGCGGTGGCAACACGAATACCCCACCGTTCTTACGGTTCAAATCCCAATCGCTGCCTACTCCGATATAAGAATGCAGTATGAGTGGCTCATATTGAGTCAGCACACCAACTGTATCAATACCTGAATTGGAGCAGTTACTTAAAGGGAAGTCGATGATCCGGTAGGTCCCTCCAAAATAAACAGCAGGCTTGGCAAGCGATTTGGTTAAACCTTTCAATCTTTTGCCTTGGCCTCCAGCCAATAGCATGGCTACCATTTCCTTTTTCTCCATGGAAAAGCCTCCCTTGACTTATGGGTGATATGAAGTTCAGCAAGCACTGGTTGAATGAACAGAAGTTCCAAAAAGAAATGAATGAACAAGAAATACACTTGAAAGAAATGAGCCTTGATAGGAAGATGGACAAAGTTGAATAAACGTGGAAGGGAATATAACACGGTAGAATGATCNTTCCTTATTTGGGTAACTTTCACCAGAATCAGGAGATTATCCTTATTGTAAAGTGTTCTATATCCGCCGTCAAAACCCTTTATCACATTTTCGGAAATCCGGATTTTTTAACCTTGTTTGTTATTAAACACATTAATATTATTTATAACTAAATCAACCCTTTTGAATCATCATGAGCTAAGAAATGACTCTTTTAATCGTAAAGCAAAGGGACGGATCTTCAGCAAATATTCAACCGAATATGTCATAATGTAGCTATCTATCACTGATTTGGAGGTCCTATGATGAAAGCAGCTCAAGGCGTTCGACTACTGCTCGTAGATGATGAGCCTCATATACTACAATTTCTGGAGCTGGGTCTCCTTAACGAAGGATTTGAAGTCAGAACCGCACCCGATGGAGATCACAGCCATCTCGGTCGCTGCTGAGTTCAAGCCACATGTAGCCATCCTAGATGTCATGATGCCTGGCATGGATGGATTCGAGTTATGTCATTACCTTCGCTCGGAAGAGACGGAACTAGCCGTCATTATGCTAACTGCAAAGGATGAAGTGGACGATCGAGTCAATGGTCTCACTATTGGGGCTGACGATTATATGGTCAAGCCCTTCAGCTTCGACGAATTACTTGCCCGAATTCAAGCGCGGCTACGCAATCAGTTTCCAGGTCTGCTCGGCGAGGTACGCTGCGGTCCATTCCGAATTGATAGCCGCAGAAAAGAAATTCGCTTCAAGGAAGAAAACCTTGAACTCTCTCCCACGGAATATGAGTTATTACAGTATCTCGTTATTAATCACGGCCTTGTACTAAGTAAACCAATGATTCTTGATAAAGTGTGGGGCTATGACTTTGGTGGTGAGGAAAATATCGTTGAGGTCTATATCCGTTCGCTTCGTGAGAAGCTCGGGGATAAGGAGCACCGTATTATCCGTACCCTGCGGGGANNCATTTCGCTGCTCATTCTATCAGGATTGCTGCTGCTAATCGGAGTATTACAATATATACTCATGCGGGATTTCATATATAGCAATAGAGCAGAGTCTATGGAAGCGCAAATACGTTCTGTTCCCCGTGAGATGTTTTTCAACTTTTTCAATTCCTATGACGAGGACACCACAACTCCGAATGAGGGAAACCCCGAGTATAATGGCAATTTGCCGGGGGAAAAAAACGGCGAGAATAAAATTCCAAACGGTCAAAGAGCCGGTGAGAATAGGCGTCCACTCCTGCTGGATGCCCATACAACCCTCGCTATTTATAGCTCAGATGGCACCTTCAGGGACTTACAGCAAATGACTTTATCTGATTCAGCCGCGCCTTGATTAACGAATGAGCAATACAATAATCTGCTCATTCATATCACGGATAGAGCAACAGGAAATTATAAGCTCATAGAGGCCGAAGACGGCACTGAACATCTGGCTATATTCGTGAACCTCTATAGACCTGGAAATACTAGACTGCTACTTCAAATGAGTGTGAATACCGGACCGCTTACGGATG
>DOJM01000125.1:842-1563 GCA_003529225.1 Paenibacillus sp. | reverse complement strand
AGCAATTGATGATCTACGCAGGTTTGTCAGTGATTGCTTTATTGGCTGGCTTCTTCCTATACTTGCCTGCCCTTCGCAAGACGCTGGTCCCTCTATCCAATATGGGAGAGTCCGCCGAGATCATTGATGCCGGTAATCTGGATATCCGATTTCCAATTAACCAAGGCCAGTCTGAGATCGACAAGCTGGCTCATTCATTCAATGGTATGCTAGAGCGTCTGGAAATATCCTTTCATAATGAACGGGAAGCCAAGGAACAAATGCGCCGCTTTGCTGCCGATGCTTCTCACGAGCTGCGAACGCCACTGACTTCAATCCACGGTTTTCTGGAGGTCTTACTGCGAGGTGCTGCGGATAACAAAGAACAGTTATACAATTCATTGCGAAGCATGCATGGCGAATCGAAACGGATCAACAAGCTGGTGGAGGATTTGCTGCTGCTCGCTCGGATGGACGGCGCCCCCCAACTGAAGATGACGGATCTACTTCTTGGTGAGGTCATTTCCGAAATGAAGCCACATCTGCTCTTGTTAGCGGATCAGCGCAAGGTTACTTTTGATATCTCGTATGGCATCCATGGTAAATATGAACCCAATAAAATCAAACAGGTGATTCTGAATCTGTTCCACAATGCAGTTCAGCATACGGATGCAGAATCTGGCACCATTCATCTCTCTTTACATGCTAGAGGAAATGAGGCCATTCTAACGGTGCAAGACAA
>DOJM01000125.1:507-724 GCA_003529225.1 Paenibacillus sp. | reverse complement strand
TACCCTTCCTTGCGAGGAAGGATTAGCCAAGAGAGAGTAACAACCGTTATAATAGATGATAGACTTAAGCCTATGTCTACGATGCGAGTTTTGCTTCACAAACTTAAGTCCATGCTTACGAAGTAGTTTTGCTATGTTGTCTATTCTAAGGAGCATTGCTCCGCAAAACTTAAGCCTATGCTTTCGATGCGAGTTTTGCTCCACAAAACTTAAGCGC
>DOJM01000125.1:0-376 GCA_003529225.1 Paenibacillus sp. | reverse complement strand
TCTCGTAGAAACCGGACATAAGCAAGCCGTCAAATTTGGCGCTGAGCTGGTAGCAGAACAAGCTATTAACCTCACTTCCAGCGGTAATGGATTTGTCATTGAAACCGAAGACGGAATCATTTATGAAGCCAAACATGTTATTCTTGCAACAGGCGCCCTTACCGATCTAGCCGCCAAAGCAGGCGTGGAAACTAAGGATGGTACAGAGCCAAGAATCAAAACAGTAGTCGCTGTTAATCCAGAAGGCAAAACAAATATTGAAGGCATTTGGGCTGCAGGTACCGTTGCCGGAGTAAGTGTACATGCCATTATTACGGCAGGCGATGGCGCGAAGGTAGCGATTAATGTGATTAGCGAGTTAAATGGTACGCGTTAC
>DOJM01000516.1:2446-5395 GCA_003529225.1 Paenibacillus sp. | reverse complement strand
CAGGAAATACAAGAAAGCAGGCCTGTTGAGTCGCTCCATCACGGCCCGTCATATGAAATCCGAATCAATTCAATGAATCGAAGTGATGTTTGTTTATGAATACTAACGTAATGAGTGCTTTAGCAGAGCCTAATCGTATGCAGATTGTTGAACTATTACGCGAGAATCCCCTAACCGTTGGAGAGATCGCAGAAAATCTTCAGCTGCGGCAGCCTCAAGCGTCCAAGCATTTGCGTGTTCTCAGTGAAGCGGGCCTCATTGAAGTTCAAGCTGTTGCTAATCGGCGCATTTGCAAGCTCCGCCCTGACCCTTTTAAGGAATTAGACACTTGGTTAGAATCCTACCGTCATATGTGGGAGGAACGCTACGATCGACTGGATGATTATTTGCAGAAGCTACAAAGCAAGGAAGCANNTAAGGAAAAGTAAACGAGGAGGATTTATCCAATGACAAATTCTAACCAAACCAACCAGCTAGTATCCAAAGTTGAAGGCAGCACTCTAATATTAGAGCGTATTTTTAAAGCTCCACGTGAGCTAGTTTTTAAAGCTTTTTCTGAGGCTGAGCATTTGAAGCATTGGTGGGGGCCAAAAGGTTGGACACTTCCCGTATGTCATGTCGATTTCCGTCCAGGGGGTACTTGGCATTATTGCATGAAATGCGAGGATAAGAATCAAGGTGATTTTTATGGCATGGAGTCTTGGGGCAAGGCGCTTTACCGGGAAATTTCGATTCCAGAGCAAATTATTTACACGGACGGGTTCTCAGATGCAGAAGGAAATATTTCAAAAGATCTGCCCGAGACACTAGTCCAACTAGATTTTATCGAGCTGGATGGTCAAACGAAGCTGGTTAACACCGGGAAATACGCATCTCCAGAAGCGTTACAACAAGTGATCGATATGGGGATGCTACCGGGTATTTCACAAACCTTTGATAATCTGGATGTACATCTTGAGAATTTACAGAAGAGCAACTAAAGAAGTGATCAGATAAATAGGACGATGCAAGGATACTCTCTCCTGCTCGTCCTTTTATTCATTTTGCGGGAAATAAGAACCTGATGCTACTCGGAAAATATTGCAGAAAAAACGTGTCATTATGCGTGCCCAGTGGATCTGTCTCAAACTTCACCCGTTGATCAGCTCCATCTATCTCCTCTTTTAAAATATCATAAGCACGTTTGCTGTTAGGCACCATGTCCTTCTGGGCATTTGTCTTGTGGATACCTTCCTGTTCACCTACATACATATAGACTTTGCATTCCCTATCTAACCTTGAAGTCTCCATATAATGTATAAAATCTTTAAACCACACAGAGGCTGATATCAATATAAAATTATCAAAAACAAGCTCCGTCTTGTACATCGCGTACAAACTTATTAATCCACCTAGTGAGACACCACCCAAAGCTAATTTCTTCGGCTCGTTCGAGATGCGGTATGAACTTTTCATATAGGGTACAAGATCCTGATAGACATAATTCAAATAATCATCACCCTTGCCCCCAAAGGACCAATCCTTAAAAAGAGCGGGCATTTCCCAANNGGGGAAGCTTCCTTCAGGAAACAAATCATATGATTTAGGAAGATACACAGTAATTTGTCGCCCCATATGTTCGAAAGCAATAAGTTCGCCTACCATCTCTGTTGTCATATTGGCCCCTCCTTAACGGTTCAACATACGAAACGCTCTGCTCATGATGGTCGGCACTACTGACGCGTGGTTTTCATCTGGTGCTATGTAATGCTCAACCTGTAAATCAGGCAAAGAATGCTCACTCAATTTTGAAAATAATACTTTGGCGTCATCGACCATAAAAGCCTCTTCACTGCCCACTGTGATCAATAGCTTTCGTTTATCGTATCTTATCGCTTGACCCTTGTTATAGAACTGCTCCGCATACACCAGGATTTCATGATCATTCCACCAAATCGAAGGGCTAGAAGCTAAGTAATACTGAAATAGCTCCGCACGAGTGAATAGCGTCCAGAGGACAAATAACCCGCTTAGAGAGTGCCCAAACAAAACTTGCTTCTGCTGATCGACATTATATTTTTCAGAGACCAGCGGCATTAATTCTAACTCTAAAAAAGATTGGAACTTTTCAGCACCACCATGTGGTCCTATATCAGCATTTTTCAATCGATCCGGATATACATACTGCTTTGCAGGAGGCGTGAAATCATAAAATCTTCTCTTAGAAACCTCTTCATCTGTACCATAATGTCCAATGCCAATCACGATACCTGGTGCAATCAAAGTTTTCGGAGCATTTCTTGACTGCAGTTTCACGACATCCCGGCCTAATTGAAAGTATGAATTACCATCGAGCATGTAATAGACTGGAAATCCATTTGCGGGTGCTTCTTCTCTCGGAAGAGAAACCNNCTAGCTTCCATGATTCTGTATGTTCGAGCTCTACTTGTGTTGACATATGTGCTGCTCACTCTCCCCTACACTCTTGACTTTGCTAATAAATATAAGAAATAAGGAATACCAATAATCGAAACGACTATACCCACGGGTAACTCTGCTGGCTGAAATAATGTTTTGGCAAAATAATCCGAGATTACAAGCAAAAACATCCCAACCACTGCACTGGATAACATAATATAGCGGTGATTAATCCCTACTAATCTTCTAGCGATGTGAGGAGCCATCAATCCTATAAAACCTATAGAACCGGATACAGATACACAGACACTTACGATCCCCACACTGCATAATAGAAAGATCAGCTTCTCTTTTTCTACGGAGATCCCCAAGCTTTTTGTGCTGGAATCCTCCAATTGAAAATAATTGAGTAAATAGCTTTTTCGATACATTACAAATCCTAAAATAAGCACCCAAGGTGCGATCATAAGAATATAAGTCCAGTTCGCGCTGTAAATGCTTCCGACACTCCAAACCGCGGCCATTTCATAATCACTTGCATTCATTTTCAGA
>DOJM01000516.1:1536-2424 GCA_003529225.1 Paenibacillus sp. | reverse complement strand
TAATCGCGATCCCCGTCAAAATCAACCGTTGCATATCAAGTGCACCATTCCGCCAAGAGAAAATAAAGATCACCACAACTGCGGCAAGCCCTCCCACAAAACCAAAGAGCGGCATGGCTAGTATCGAGAACCAGCTTTCTTTAAAAAAAGGAACTCCCGACATCTGAAAGAAAAACATAAATGCAACGATGGCAGCTCCAGCACCTGCATTAATTCCGAGGATACCTGGGTCAGCCAGCCCGTTTCGGGTAATGCCTTGAATGACAGTTCCCGCCATCCCCAGACCTATGCCTACTAATGAGGCAATAATGATCCGTGGTAACCGAAACTGAAAAATAACCAGGTCAAATTTAGGATTAGGATCTATTCGCAACAGCGTTTTTATCACATCCATGACAGACATATCAAAAGCGCCATTCGTTAGATGAAAATACCCCGCCACAAGTGTTAGCAGGATAAAAGCTAGTAGCGTCAATACATAGCGACNNCCTCCCCCTTTAACCCGAATTAAATAAAGGAAGAACGGGATTCCAATAAAGGCTGTCACAACGCCAATTGGCGTTTCAAACGGAAAGTTAATATATCGGCTTAAGACATCACAAAATGCTAAAAAAACTGCCCCAATGACTGCTGAGCAAGGAATGATGAAACGATAGTCGATACCGACGATAAAACGTGTAATATGAGGAATGATTAGACCTACAAAGGCAATCTTACCTACTAAGGCCACTGCTGTCCCGGTCAGACATACAACAGATAAAATACTGATAATTTTCACCCATTTTGTCCGCTGACCCAAGCTAATCGCCGTTTCATCTCCTAGGGAGGCAACCATTACAGATTTAGAAATACTGACCGCCAAGAGCAGACCAACGATTATAAAAGGAA
>DOJM01000516.1:356-1484 GCA_003529225.1 Paenibacillus sp. | reverse complement strand
GCTAACCTAACTGGTGATAAGCCGTTTTTGACCAGTGAACCAAATCTGAAAACCAAACCGGCTCCGATAGCGGAACCCACCATGGATAAAAGAATCATATGAACATTCGATAATCCAGGATAAAACACCATTGCCAACGTAATAACAAATGCCGATCCGTCATTTACTCCCATAATCGATGGTGATGCAAGATAATTCCGTGTAACACCTTGCATTAACGCCCCTGAAACAGCCAGGGCCGCTCCAACTAATAAAGCGGNNGGCGATTACACGCGGTAATCTAGATGTCATAATAATGTTGTGGTCCACATTATTCGCATCGAAGTGTGTAATCGCCTGCCATATTGTTACTATTCCAATATCCTTAACACCATATAAGACGGATACAACCATTGCTAATACGATGAATAATGGAGAAGTTGATAGGATCAATATAACTTTCCAATTTTTTGTAGTCATCTTATTCATCGCACCTTCGGTTTTACTTCAACAGATTTTCAATTGCAGCATCCAGGAATCTTACTTTAGACCAAGCCGTACCGCCTTGCGCCAACGGATCAATTGCATTTACAAAGACATGATTGTTTTTGACTGCATTTACGCTTTTGAAGATCGGATTCTTAAGTAAATCATCAAGTGCTGTTGCATTATCGGTGTTCTCACTGGTCTCAAACTGCAAGAAAATATAGTCTGGATTAATTTCCGCTAAAGCTTCTAGTGAAAGCTCAGCTTGAGCTTTTGTAGAAGAGATCACTTCGGGAATGGTAGCGCCCAAGTCTTCATAAATANNGGATTTAGATAAACGCCAGCAGGATATACACACATACTACCCTCACGAATACGAATAACTAGAACCGATTGATCTTTCAACTTTTCTCCAACTTTAGTCTTTGCTTCAGCGGCTTTAGATTCATAATCGCTAATAATCTTTTCCGCTTCTGAGGTTTTACCAGATAGTTGACCTAATAAGAGCAAATTATCTTTCCAATTCGTTGAGATATGTGAATAAGGAATCATCGTTTGAATTTTATTAAGCGCACCCGACACATCTTCACCAAACTTGGAAGACCCTAAAATAACATCTGGATCTAGCTGCAAGATCGCCTCATTACTTGGAGCAAATTTATC
>DOJM01000516.1:0-181 GCA_003529225.1 Paenibacillus sp. | reverse complement strand
CCTCTGCGGCTACTGCTGCATTATTTGCACTTTTTGAAGCTGCGTTATCCTTTTCATTGTTACCGCAAGCCGCCAAACTCAAAGCTAAAACCGCTGATACCCCTGCTAATAAAACTTTTTTCTGATTCATTTTCTATCTCCCCATCTATATTTTATTTATCATTCTTAAAAATAAAGTAAT
>DOJM01000079.1:1432-7053 GCA_003529225.1 Paenibacillus sp. | reverse complement strand
GGCGAAATTTCAATAAAAGGAAATTGAACCGTTTCGGCTTTCTCTTTCCATTTCCATATAAACTTGTACAGATACAGCGGTGCGATAATTGAACTCTGTTCATAAGTTCGCATGGGACTATTAAGCTGCGAGTAAATTACCGATAGATCAGCGATCGACGGAGTAGTCAGCACTTTTTCCATGGGATCTTTGGTCGCCATTGTCCAAACAGTATAACGAAATTCATAATATCGATCCCACACGTCTAATACTTGATTGACAACACTCCCCTTCTTTAGTACTGCTTCACTAAATACGATCGTTTTCACATTGCTCCAGACAATTCTTTGCGGACTGGTAGCATATAAATTGAATATCGCGGTATCAAACGATTCGCCCTCTGCTTTGCCGATGAAGGTTTTTTGTTCCTGGCTCTGACCCGCCTCTTTCTTCGCAATGCCACTAAAGTTAACCATTTGGATATATACAACGACTTTGTTATCTACATAATCGACTCCTAATGTATTCACATAGACCATATGCTCAATTTCTTTTGATCCCCAACAGCCTGTGAGCAGCATGGAGAGTAGAGCGGTAACAAGAATGCATCGGATCTNNCCCGTATTGTCCGTGAACTTTCCCTTACCCCACGGCATTCTGAAAATAACCTTATAAAATTCCTTCAAATGAGGCGGGGATAGAGGGGAAAGATAGTAGGTGCCGAAAGAACGTAAATTGACCATAAAGAGGATCAGTGCAAGCAGACTTGTCATCGTACCAAATAACCCGAGAAACCCGCTAATCAAGAGCACGGCAATTCGAAGCAAGCTAACGACGCTAACTAATGACTGATTCACCAATGTAAAGGTGGCCAGTACTGAAATTGCTATAACCACAATCGTACCTGGACCTGCAATGCCGGCACTAATGGCTGCCTGACCGATTATCAAACCTCCTACTACTGTTAATGTCTGACCGTAAGCGGTAGGTAATCTCATACCTGCTTCCCTGAAAATCTCAAATAAAATTAACATCACAATCGCTTCCAATGGAACCGGAAGAGGAACTCCTTGTCTCGAATTCACTAACGTTGCAAGCAATGTAAAGGGGATTTGATCCTGATGAAACGTTGTGAGTGCGATCCAAAAACCCGGTAAAAACAAGGAAAGCATCACTCCGAGTACTCTTAATAACCTTGTAAAAGCAACAAAAATATTAACCATATGTGCATCTTCCGACGTATTCAACAAAAAGCTAAAGCTAGCTGGCGCTATTATTACGGTAGGTGAACCATTTGTTAAGATCACAAATTTGCCATGAAGCAGTGAATTCGCTGCATAGTCAGGTCTGCCCGTATATGAGAATAATGGAAACAACGAAAATCCAGTCAGACATTCTTCAAGTTGGGTACTGCTCACTAATCCCTTGATTTGAATGTCGGCTAGTCTTGTCTGGATGTCATTTAGAACATAAGGCTTAATCGTCTCCTTGAGATATAAGAGATGAACTTCAGTCGCTGTTTGTGCACCAATTGTGAATTTTTCAACCGCTAATAATTCGGTCTTGAGTCTTTTTCTAATAAGGGCAATATTGGTGAATGATTCTTCCGTAAATCCATCCCTAGGTCCTCTTGTGGACACTTCCGTATTAGGCTCCTCAGGTTGCCGTTTAGGTGGATCAGCTAATTTCAAAACATAGCATTGATTCGATGGCGTAAATAGAAGGAAAAGATCACCATTTAGCACTGTACCTATCATTGAATTCTCAATCTCATTTGATGGAAGGGGGGTTATGTGAAACGGAACTTTTTGCTCAAGATCAAGTTCATGCGATGTGAGGATAGATTCCGGAATCCTTTTTAATTCAGGAATGATGGTTTCTTCCACTTTGATTTCATCGCACAATCCCTGGCAATACACCAGTTGAACAGTATAGTCCGAGTCAGATAAATAGAGAGTCAGTCTCTTAATGTCTGAGCTTAAACCAAATATTTGTGTGAACACATCCTCGAACGTCTTGGATTCCTTTTGTACAGGCTCTTTCATGATGTTATTTTCCCCTTTCGGTGAGCCAAACTGATCAACCCTGCAACAATTACAGAAAAAACGAGTACCCCCCATAATGAAAGGGGAAGAATATAGTTAGATAACATACTTAGAAAAAATTGGTCGCTAAAAGGTATGGCTGTGAACACTACAATAGCTAAAGAAATGCTTCCAAGAACCAACATCTTCACTTTTTTGCTATGAATTTGGTGTATATCAAGAATAAGAAACATAGTTAGGGAAATTCTCAGAAAAGCACCACTGAACCATTGGTAAACACTAAAAAAGTCTAGATGTTCAATATATCGTCCAATAGTTAGTAATCTCCATTCTNNACAATTGCACCAGTTATCGGTCCCATAGTCAGACCTAAAATAAGGAGGATCATGAGCATAAACGATAGATATGACAATCGAGATTTGATGTGATGTTGCATAAAGATGAGCATGATGACCTCAACAAAACCTGCACCTACGTACACTGTCCCGTGCCAAACTGGCTGCATACCGTGTTCAAGTATTGGTTTTAATAAAGAATAATCCTTATGCGTTGTGTTAGAGAACATTATAAAAAATCCCAATATAACAACAAAAGGCAGCAAAATACCAGCCGTATTAGCGAGGGAATGAATACCTAAATAAGCATTTATTACGGAGATCAAAAGCAATACGAAAGTAAGGATCAGGATAGGTGTCTCTGGAGAGAAGGTTAGATGCCCCCAGTATATAGTGTCTCTAGTTGTAAGCATGCATAAGACAAACAAATATACACTAGCGACTCCCGCAAGAATACGGCTCACGATAGGATGGTATGCTTTTGCCAGCCAAGCGAAAAGATGCTGCTTTTTGATTTTGGTAGTACTAATGTGTAGGATAAAGATCCAAACTAACGCACATGCCCCAGCAAGCAGCACTGAGATCCATGCGTCACGTTTTGCCGCGTCCAATAGAATGGGGATGATAATGACATGATTTAGAAGGCCTGTGCTCAGCATAATAATCATAATGGCTTGAATAAACGTAATATTTGTTTTGATTTTCCTCATCCTCCTAATTAAACCGGGCCGTACGCCTACCTTATAATGTCGTAATTGTAGGTGTTTTATTCTTCTATTACACCTGAACGGATGAATTGTGATATATATTTTGTATAGTAGACTCTTCTATAAAAGGTTTTAATATATGGAGGTTGACAAAATAATAACTGGGCATTATCCTGATGAAAACATACGTTACCGTATCTTAGGGGTGAATCATGCAATTAACAAGNNACATAAGCAAAGGGAGTTTTTACCATTATTTTCGAAATCGTAAAGAACTCCTTGATTCCATACTGGATTATTGGGAAGATTATGCAACTAAACGGATTATTCAGAGTGTAGAGCAGGACGATTTCTCATTGGAGCAGCTACTTCAGATTAGTATCCACCGAGATAAGAAAAATGAGATTGGCATTTATGCTTGGGGTAAACATGATCCCAACGTGGCCTCACGTTTAGTAGATATTGAGGAACAAAGAATTAAATGTATTGCCATGCTTTTTCAAAAAAAAGGTCTTTTGCCTACTGAGGCTATAGAAAGGGCACGACTTACTTATTTAACTTATGTAGGGTGGATGACCCGGTTTGAGGCTAATACTAATTTTGATATAGAAAAAATGTTTTTAATTTTACTAAATATGTGATTACTAATGTCCCTAATGTGGTTTTACGACCCAAAGGGGCATAAAAAATGCTTAAACATACGAAACCGTATGTTCGAGATATTCAAATAACCACTATAATAGGAGAAAGGAGTCATTTTATAAATATTCTATACTTTATTGTGACTTTGTTGCTTATGCTTTTGGGAATTTTGCATATCTGTATTACACCTAAAATTCACAAATCGATGACCCAAGAATCTATCTGGTTTGTGAGCGGTGGGTTGGTACTAATCTCAAATGCTACCATTAACTTAGCCTTGTTTTATGATAGGATGGAACTCAATTCTTTGTATTATTTTTGCCAAGTAAATAATGTACTGACGTTTATATTTTCTGTTTTTCTAGTTCGAGTGCTACCTAGGCTACAAACGAAACTGTTTAAATTGTTAATGGTTTTGGAAACAGCGTTAGGCTTCATTTATGTTCACATAGGGTGATTTAGGAGGCGGTCAATATGAAAATCGTTATAACATTGTAAACAGCAAGTCTTTTAGGTTTGATAAGCATCTTACATGTCTATTGGGCGTATGGAGGACGCTGGGGATCCGTTGCAGCAATACCTTCAAGAGTGGGGGAGTACAAACCTGCTTTTACTCCTAGTAAGATCGGCACACTAATTATCGCGATCCTTCTTCTATACGCGTGCTTCATTTTACTGGTTCAGGGAGGTTATATACACTACTACTTTATACCAAATACGATAATAAGAGTTGGGTGTATGGTTTGCGCTTTTGTTTTTTTTATTCGGGCGATAGGGGACTTTAAACATGTAGGATTTTTCAAGAAAATAAATCATTCGGTGTTCGCAAGAAATGATACATGGCTCTATAGTCCACTTTGTTTATTATTTGGATTAACATATACGCTCCTTTTGTTTTGATGGTTTGATACGCTGTTTGGTCGATTGCGTCCACATGGGTGCTACGAAATGAGGCTTTCTTTGCGCACACATCCCAGATTTTATCGAAATCCGCTGGTTTCGCCAAAATGGTTTCAGGAATGCGTTTCCACGTAATATCTCGCATTTTGTTGCCCAGAATGGCGACTTCATCTTCGCCAGGAAGCGCAATATTCCATGCCGCTTTTTTTCACTCCGCGGGGCTTCGAATAACTCCAATATGGCGAGAGTCGACTTGAAAATCGGCGGAGTGACCAAGGGCACCTTCTACTTTGGTGGAATAACGGAACATTGGATGCTTACCTTGATTACTTGGAAGTCCAGTGAAAATCCCCAAACGGGAATTGGAGACTGAATGATTAATGTAGAGACAAAACAAACAACAACCCACCAGTATGACTGGTGGGTTGCTTGCCTTTTAAATATGAATATTGCCGCAATTATCCGAATTGTATTCTATCTCTCTATTACAGTCTCACCTTCAATTAACACAGGCTGATAATAAGTGTTGTGTGGAAGGTCTCTTTTTCCTTGTAGTTTCTTAATGACCCAATCCGCTGCATCGCGTCCCATGGCTTCTTGTGGGTGTGTCAAGGTGGTTAGTTTGATGTTCGCGTTTTTGGCGATATAGGAATTATCTTGTCCGATAATCGATAATTCCTCCGGAATAGTGATGTCCAGCTGTCTGCAGGCATGAACCACTTCCAACCCAACCTCGTCGTTATAACAAACAATAGCAGTGAGCGTATCTCTATTTTTATTCAGAAAATCCTTCNNCCGTGTTGAATGAAAAAATCTGCTCAGGATAAAATCGTAATTTGGATTCTCCGAGTGCTTTAATATACCCTTTCATCCGATACTTTCCTTGTAAATCATCCATTTTTGCAATGAGCCCTATTTGGGTGTGCCCTTTGGTTATCAACTCTTTTGTTGCCAAATAGCTGGACTGCACGTCATCAAGACAAAGGTACGGCAGTTCTATTTCTTCATAAAAG
>DOJM01000079.1:952-1404 GCA_003529225.1 Paenibacillus sp. | reverse complement strand
TATTGGGGTTATATAGATTGCTTTTCGTCGGTTCAATAATTAAACCATCTACACCGTAGGACAGCATCATTTCCAGGGCCTTTTTTTCTTGAGCAACATCGTTATTTGTACTAGCTAATAGTAGAGAATAATTATCCTCATTTAGCCGGCTCTCGATCCCACGGATAATGGAAGGAAAGATATAGTCGGAAATATAGGTCGTGATTACACCGATCGTCTTCTTATGGGAACTCCCGCCGGTCTTCGAACGATATTGGTTGCTGACATAAGTACCAGACCCTTTTTCGCTTCGCAGGAAGCCTTCGTTGGAAAGTTCTAAAATTGCTTTCCGAACAGTCTGCCGGCTAACTTCGTACATGGACTGTAAGGCAGATTCAGTGGGGATTTGTTCACCAACATTGTAATCTCCCGAAAGGATTTTGCTTTTTATGTCATCTAATATCACTTGATAC
>DOJM01000079.1:0-864 GCA_003529225.1 Paenibacillus sp. | reverse complement strand
TATATATAACTATTCAATTGACAAATGTACGTACAAAAAAATTATACTAAAGCTGTCAATTAAGAAAGCTAATTCTTATCATGACCTTTTAAAAAAGCGCTCTCAGAGAGGTGACAAACGTGATATCGAATCGATTAAGCATCGAACAAGCGATTAATAAGGGAGAAACTTCGCTTGGTATTGAATTTGGGTCCACGCGCATTAAAGTTGTACTTATTGATCATAGCTTTCAAACGATCGCTTCTGGAAGTTTCGAATGGGAAAATCAGTTGAAGGACGGTTTTTGGACGTACAACTTGGAAGATATTATCAAAGGTCTGCAAGACGCCTATCGCGAGATGAAGGAAGAAGTTGCACAAAAATACGGAATCACCCTTCAAACGGTTGGTTCAATCGGTTTTTCTGCAATGATGCATGGATACATGGCTTTCGACGACCACAATGAACTGCTTGTTCCATTCCGGACTTGGCGTAATGCAACTACGGGTGCGGCTGCCAAAGCATTGACCGATCTGTTTGGGTTTAATATCCCAGAACGCTGGAGCATAGCTCATCTTTATCAGGCGATTTTGAATGAAGAAGAACATGTGCCACAGATACGTTTTGTTACGACACTAGCAGGATACATTCATTGGCTATTGACTGGAAATAAAGCACTCGGTGTTGGTGATGCATCCGGTATGTTCCCAATTGATGAAACTACAGGGAATTTTAACCCTCCCATGATACAGCAGTTTGATGAACTTGTTGCAAGCAAAGCTTATCCGTGGAAGACCAGTGATTTACTTCCTAAGGTGTATGTTGCAGGAGAGCAAGCAGGTATTTTAAGCGAAGCGGGAGCTAAAATTCTGGATCCATCGCTGC
>DOJM01000106.1:4088-8000 GCA_003529225.1 Paenibacillus sp. | reverse complement strand
TTCCGTCCTACGCCAAATGAGGGAAAAACAGTCACGTTCTACTATTACCAATACCGTGATGAACTACTGAGTGAGGATGATGTACCGGATATTGATCCACGCTATCACGATGTACTGGCTACCTATGCTGCTGCAATGGTGCTATCGCTGCCGAATATCGAGAATGTGAATCAGACACTTATTGATCGGTACTTTAGTGTATGGGAGCAACGAAGAGCGCAGTTCAAAGTGGAGATGCAACGTAAAAACAAGCAAACATCCGTCCGCAGGGTGACCAATTATGACTAGGGAGGTGGCACCTTGCTAACAGCTGGAGATTTAGTCCCAACCATCAAAAAACTAGCTGAGTCCTTCCTTGAAGAGATCGGTGACGAGGACAACGTTCAGAACTCATTCATCTTCCAGTATCTCAACCAAGGATTGCGNNGGAGGCTTGCACACCTTGCTTATCAACAAAAAGACTCTGATGCGCTATACATCTCGTCTGACGGTATACAAATATTCACTGTAGGCGGCGCGCCAATAACCAACATGTACGCACCGCTTCGGATACTGGACCCGCAGGGCAGAGACATGCAGAAACGTGTATCCTACGCCGATACTCGCGGATGGTGGAGAGAAGCAACGAACACAAACATCACAATCAAAGGGTATGCGCTAGTTACAAACCCATTGCCGCAAGGTGATCACATCTTGCAGTACCTAGCCTATCCATCAACTGTCAGCTCACTACAGAGCCGTGTAGAGTTCCCGGATGCTGGTAGCATGGGTTTATGTTACTACGTGGCTGGATTGATTCTAGAGAGCCGTCCAAGCGCGAAGGATCTGGTCAACCACTATTACGGACTGNNTGGATATTGGGATATCGTCCTACTCGCTAATACAGCAGGGCGTGGAGTATCCAGCGGTGGCATGGTTCCAAGCCAAGCTGACGCTAAATACTTCTACAGTAGGAAGGTGTAGTCATGGCAGAGATACCTTTTGCAATCGAGATTACACCATCACTTGGCATGAATAGCGCATTAAACCCCGGTCAACTACCGCAAGGAGCGCATAGGTTGGCACTGGATGCCTGTTTGAAGTCCATAGACACCATCGGAAAGCGTCCCGGTAGCGTCCCTGTTACATCATCTGCATTAGGACAACCGTTAACATGTCTCATGTCTTATAAAGCATCAGCATCGAGCGTAGCGCCTGACCTATTCGTTGTATCGGGGAATACATTGTACAAGTATTCCGCATCAGCGTTAACGGCGCAGACCATGACTAACGCTTTCACCTCTTTCAACGTGTTTGGAGTCGGATACACAGACTTTGCAGAGGTGTCTAACCTCTTGTTAACCAGCGGAGGCAGCTTGCAGCAGTACACAGGAACAGAGGTGAAAAACGTGGTTCCTGCGGCAGATGATCCGGGTTATGATCCAGTGCATCCAAGCATATTGCCGCCCAACACACTCGCAACAATCAACGCACGAGGAATTAAATATATTTGGGTGTTTACAGGTCATGTATTTGTTTCGGACGGAACAGATCTCATATGGTACTCCAAGCGATATCATTACGATTACTTCCCGGGTGGTGTTCAGTATTTCCGCTTTATTGCTGATAACGACTATGTAACGGGACCGGGGATATCATTTGGCGGATTATGCTTGATACCCATGCGAAGACATTGGGGTGTAATCACAGGCGAAACGTTTGATGACNNNTCATCTAGAGGTTATTGCAAAATCACATACCCTACTGGACAGCAAACAATCGCATACATGTCTGACAACGGTGTAAATGAGATATTCGATACAGGCGTTAATGACGTTGAAACGTCCGGTACACGGCAGTACAGCACTCGTAACCTCATGGACAATAAGATCGACTTTAACAAGTACCGTTTCACGGACGCGGAAAAGGCTGCTGCAGTTGCTTCTTTCGACTCTATCAACGGACGCTTGCTAGTAGCAATAGACCGTGACACAACTCACTACATGTTCGTGTATGACACGCNNTAACACAACGGGGCTGCTTCATACCTTCAACGAGGATTTAACAAGCGATTGGGACAACGTAGCTAAATCATCAGGAACAACAGTGAAAATGTACATTGCTACGGGATTATTGAGCGCGGAATTCACCGGAGAAAGCTCATATTTCCACTATCTACAAGTTGAATCAGCCATGTGGACGGTTAAATCATCGCTTGATATTGTGCTTGTGTACGGTGCAGGAGCTTTGGCGCTAGATAAGGCTATATTCAATGAAATCGGTGTATATGACGTGTCAGCTTACGACGAAGCACAGTATGCAAACCTTCTTTATTCAGACAACGTTAACCAAACTAAGCGCAAAAAGATTCACAAAAAAGCCAAATATGCACAGATAATCTTTTCAAATGATCGAGATGAACCGATGACCATCCTCAGATATCGTATCGAGGGAACTGCATCGGGTATAGGGGGTTAATGAATGCCGAATGTACCTATGACGAATGTAAATGCTTATTATTCGAATACATCACCTGGTAACACAATACTATCAAATGTTATTGATTCAGCTATCCAAGACATTGTACAGGCAATAAATGATAACTGGGCTATTTATGAATCGTTCGTTACTAATGTAACTTTGCCGATACCGGATCAATCAATTGTAGAAAGACATATTCGTAACTTAGCAATCACTAATCCANNCTGATCTGAGTGTTACCAATAGCAAATTGGTGGCTTCAGCAGTAACGGGAGATAAGATAGCTAACTCGACGATCACGACTGATAAATTGCAGGACCTATTGATTACAACTGCTAAAATAGCAGATCAATCGGTTATTGAGTCTAAACTTGGTACGGGATCGGTAAGCACACGGTCGTTAGCAGATAGATCGGTCACGGCTGGAAAACTTGAACCATCGCTTGTAAATCCGATTTCAGACGCTGGAATACAATATAATTTTGGGATAGTTAACGAACGATTATCCGATATTTCGATTAATGTTAAAAAATATGGTGCAGTAGGAGACAAAATAACTAATGACAGAGCAGCTATCCAAGCTGCTATAAATGATTGTCCTGTTGGAGGCTCTGTTTACTTTCCACCTTCTGAAGGATATCTATNNGAAAATCCTTTGGATACAGAGATATTACTAATTAATAAGCCAATTAAGCTAAATGGAGTTAGAGAATATTCACAGTTACTTATTGGTGCATCAGTCCCTAACACTTGTGATGTTATTCGTATCTCACCAAACATGATCTACGATGGTGCGGGATATTCTATTGAAGGGCTTAATTTTGTTACAAATTCGCCATCAGCAAGACATGCCATTAATTTAGACACCTCATTATCTGGTCAACTCTTTAAAAGGTTGCTAATATCTGAAAATAATTTTGGTATTACTGGCGGATGGAGTATTTATACAACTTCGAACCAAACTGACACTAACGGATGTATTTTTACATCTCAGATTCAGAAAAACATTATAAACAGCGGGATATATCTTGACCGCGCTGGGGATTCTTTGATTCTTAGTGAGAATGTAATTACGGGTTACAACAGCGTTTATGTCAATTTAGTTGTAGGATCAAATTCATTCGTATTTGAAAAGAACAATGTGACTTGTCGTGGTGGTTTTATAGCTAAGAACGGCAACAACCTAAAAATCGCATATAACAACTTTGAAGTCGCTTATAATCCTATGTCTTTAGTTAATAACGCATACATCGATATTGATGGGCCATCTACTGACTGGATTTACACAGTTGATATAGTTGGAAATAACTTAACATATCGAGGTACTGCTATTGCTTCAGTTGATGGAATTAGAATAAATAAAGCTAGGACTGCAAATGTTGAGGGGAATTATCTATCGAATAACGGTGGGAAAATTATTGTCATAACGAATCAAGCGGTGAACACTCACTT
>DOJM01000106.1:0-4077 GCA_003529225.1 Paenibacillus sp. | reverse complement strand
CTCGCGTTACCTCTCCAACCGGAGCAGTAGAACTATATCAGTTCTCTGATGGGAATCTTAATCAAAAAGGATCAAGCAAAAGAGAGATTTTCCCTACACGTTATATAGAGGGCTCTTCCTCAAATCCTGTATATGACAAGTATTTATATAGTGAACTTAATACAGGAACTATAAAACATGATGTCATTGTGGGNNGGGGGAGAAGAAAGACTACCGGAGGAATAGATTTAGAGACAGAAGTAATGTTCTTTTTATCAGACAGAGTTGCATTCGCAACAAATGGATTTTCATTATATAACGGCGGCGATGGATCAAGAAAAATTCAAGGTAGATTAGCAATACCAACAGCTGGAACTTGTGTAAAGGGTGATATTGCTTTTAACAACAATCCTTCACCAGGAGGGTATGCGGGTTGGATTTGTACAACATCAGGAACGCCTGGAACATGGAAAGGATTCGGATTAATTGAATCATAGAAAGGTGAGAACGTATGGACTTCATATGTGAACGTTAAAAAAATAAAAACAAGGAAGGTGAATCCATTGGCTCTAAAGAAAAATATAGTTTTGAAAAATGATCTCCAAGTGAAGGATGCATATATCAGAATAGATACGGTTAGTGGTTCAAAAGATAGTCTGAATATATCTGTAAATTCTTATGTATCTCAAGATGCGTTTAACAACGGGAAGGGATATTTAGAACAAAATTTCTATACTTTTACTCCTTCAGTTAAAGATGATTCTGCCAACTTCATCAAGCAAGGATATGAGTTTTTAAAATCTTTAACTGAGTACAATGGATCTGTAGATGTTTTAGAGTAGTGCACTACATTTTGTCGAATATTGTACAAATTTTGGTGCTGAAGTGAACTTTTAGATATTGATAATCATTGAAAACCCTCCGAACGAATGGTATGATTTACAAAAATTATTTTTTCTGGGGGTATCGAAAGTTTGTGGAAATAAGATTAAAAAGAGCTTCAATATTTATTTTTGTTGCTATGTTATCTATGGGTGCAGCAATATATCTTCCTATAAGACCATTGATTTGGGTAATAATGAGTTTTATTTTTTTAATGGCTACTATATTAAGAGGGAAAATATATAATGTACTATTTTATGTACCTTTATTAATAATTTCATTTGTGCCTGCCACTTATGTATCATTTTTAAGAATGCAAACACCACTTGGGGAACTTAGACCTACATTGATAGCTATACNNGATTTCAGTTTCTTAAGAAAGAATAAAAGTATCACGTGGCCTCTCTTCTTACTTCTATTTTCAAATATCATGACTATGTTGGTAAATGGCGAATATATGGCGAATTTTAGATATTCTTTATTTACGTTTATCCTCGGTTTTGGACTGTTTTTAATGGTATGTCTTAGTAGTGGACTGATAGATCCATACAAGGCAATAAAATCTTCTGTTCTTATTAGTGCTGGCGTTTCGCTTTTAGGTATCTTTGAGTTTTTTGGAATTCAACCTTACGCCAGTTATTATCTCTTTGATAATCCTTGGTTCAACTATGATAATCGGATAATTGACGGTCTCCCAAGAATTGCATCTTCAATTGGAAATCCACTAGTACTATCAGGGTATTTACTAATGTTTTTTCCTTTTACTCTATATATTCGAGAAAAAGAGTCAAAGAAATTGTGGTGGAACATTGTAGTTGTTATACACCTCTTGGCATTAGTGTTTACTGTTTCTAGATCTGCATTTTTAGTAGTGGCTGTTATTTTGCTGTACTATCTATATAAAACAATGAACCCACTCAAGGTATCAGGATTTCTATTGGTTTTCTTGATTGCAGCCACAGGAATCTATTTTGTTTTAGAAAAATATAATTTATACACAATGTTTATGGAACGTGTTCTTTTTAAAACACAATCAGAATCATTTTCAATAAGAGCTTATGCTTATGTAATCGTTCAAGATGTATTAAAACAAAACTTCTTTTTCGGTAAAGGTATCGAATTAAATAATTATCTTTTGACCTATGGATCAATAAGAATTCAAACTCTCGATAACGTATTTTTAACTGTATTAGCTGGGTCTGGAATAATCGGATTTATGTTATTCATGATTCCACTAATTTCATTAGCTAATAGATATCGAAAACTTAAAGGAATGGAACAATTTGTTGGTGTCGCAATGCTTCTATCATTTATCGGTATGGGGGCATCCTACAATATACTGTATTTTGAAGCCACTTGGGGCGTGTTTTGGTTTCTGACTGGTATTTTGCTACTACTCATTAATTCAAAATCACAAACCTGTGAGGAAACAAAAACAGATTAAAAACCAATTGGACAATAATACGAAACAGCAATCCCCCCGGGTGGTTACCGGGGGGATTTGTATTTAGAAAGGAGCACCTAATGCCAACAACACTTGAACAGATGCAAGCTGCAGCTAAATCCAAACTCGCAGCAGGGCAGTCACTAGCAGCAAATCCAGTTAGTAACGCACCAACGGCCGCGGTAAAAACATCGCCACAGCCAACCGCAACAGCTACAGTCGCTACTAAAGCACCAGCAGCGGTAGCGCCAACTGTGAAAGCACCAGTCGCAACTGCCGCAATGTCTCCACAAATACAACAAGAGATACAACGTAAATCTGCCGCAGGCATAGCACTAACCAATCCAACATCCGCGTCTTCAGCAGCGTATAAGGCATCTCAACCAGCGGTGGCACAAAGCCCAGCAGTGGCAGTGAAGACAGCCGTACAACCTACCACAGCACCAGCAGTAGCCACCAATACTAACTATGTTGCGCAAGGCGGTAAAACACTAAACGACATTCTTTACCTCAAAGACAATTACCGCACTGACAACAAAAATTATATTTCTTCACAAGCGAATCCTCTATATGCACAGCTTGACCAACAAACCGCGGCAATGGTTAAAGGCATGAGCGCAGATCAACTAAGAAACTACATTAACGGTCTTGGCAACCAGAAGACAGCAACAACTCAGAACGCAGGATATACGGAGGAAGCACCAGTTGACTATACCGCGCTTGCTACAGCTGAGTATGATCGACAACTCGCGGCCATGTTAGCTGGAGCACAGTCAAACGAAAAAGAACTGAACCGCAGATATGAGTATGCCAATGGAGTGACGCAAGATAATCGACAACTTGAAACAGCGTCATTCTATCGTAACAACGCACCTACGGCGTGGGATGGTTCTACTGGATACAAAGATGCTCAAATGGGTCGGAATCGCAGCATAGAAGATCATTACACTCAAGAAGGATTAACGGACGCTACAGCCGCAGCTTACGCCCAAGCCAACGCCTTCCGCGACCAAAGCGGTAACTTTATAAGNNATGAGCTTCAGACACAAGCACAACAACTTGCGATGCAAGAGGCTGGATTAACTGGTTCGTACAAAGGACAGCAAACCATGCAAGGCGCATCATCAGCGGCAAATACAGCTGGTCAACTAATTTCCAACCAAGGGCAACAGATTGCGAATCAAATCGCGCAGATTAACCTTGATAACTACCCAGCACAGGTGAAATTACAGCTGCAACAATTACAGCAACAGGTTAATTCCGGTTCGATAAGCAATCAAACTGCTCAATATCAGTTGCAGCAATTGACTGATCCAACAAGCGTGACAAACCAAGTTGCAGCTATTGACCTTCAAATGAAGCAGATTGACGCGAGTAACTACTCTGAACAGCAAAAATTACAGTTAGAACAAATAGGTGATTACGATATAACTATGGCAAATTGGGGACCTGACTATAAAGACCCAATTAGTTATTTAGAGTTATTTACGACAGGGAATCCGAATAATAAAATGAATTATTCTAATGTTCGTTACGATGAATTAATAAAGAAAGCGAAAACGGATTTTGTACTAGATACGGAAAATCGATGGAAAGCGTTGCGAGAAGCCGAGCAGGTATTATTAGAAGATGCTGCGGTGGCGCCGCTTTATCATATTGGCTCAGCATATGTACAAAAGGATTATGTAAAAGGAATTGAAAAGGGATCAGGAATCGATATTGAGAGTTTAAATACATTGTTTCGAGATATGTTGTTTGAAGCATATGAAAAA
>DOJM01000105.1:5794-6055 GCA_003529225.1 Paenibacillus sp. | reverse complement strand
TCCGCTCCATAAGTAATCTGCGGTATTTATTCCGGTTTAACCAGGAATAGTGGTTGACCGTATTCTACAAGCTGACCATTCTCGGCCAGTACGGACACGATTTCACCTTTAATCTCCGCTTCCAGCTCATTCATCAGCTTCATCGCTTCGATAATGCATACCGTTGTTTTCTCACCAACACGGTCTCCAACATTAACGAACGATGGCATTTCCGGAGAAGCGGCACTATAAAATGTTCCCACCATTGGAGATACAATTTTA
>DOJM01000105.1:370-5643 GCA_003529225.1 Paenibacillus sp. | reverse complement strand
AGGGATAGGCATTATAAGGAGTCGCCTGTACTGCTGTTCCATCAGCTTCAGGGCGATCCGGTTTGCGAATTGCAAGCTTCATTCCTTCGCTTTCGATCTCCAACTCATGTACAGAGGAGGTCTGGTCCAGCAATTTAATTAATTCCTTAATTTCGCTCAACTTGAACATACATTAGTTCACTCCTTCAGCTTTCTCTCGAAGCCACTTCTTAAGCGGACAAGATAACTTTATGTATTATATCATAAACGCTAGAAATGGAAAGAGCCCGGGAGAACCCGAGCTCTTTCGTCATTTTCCCTATAATTTCACGTCTTATTATTTCTCGGAAACGTATTGAACACTAACTTTATCCTGAGACACACTCAGTTCTTTCATTACGAGATCAACAATACTAACTGCTTGTTTTACATCCAGCTTATCACTCAGTACGACTACTTTATAGCTGTCCCCAGCTTCTTCCTTCACGATGGCTTCCCCATATTTTTGTTGAAGCTGTTCTTCGATGCCCGTAATTTTAGATTCTTTTTCTTCAAGGTTAAGGAGCTGTTCTTGAGCAACTGCGTTATCAGCAGGCGTCTTCTCCATGTNNCATGTCGTTAATCAAAGCGAGTAAGTCTTGTTGGCTCTTTAGATTCTTTTGCTCACGTTCATACAGGTAGTTAGTGAACATGCTGCTCGCCGATACACTTTGTGAAGCTACTTCATCCAAGATTTCTTTATCATTCTTAGCAGGGGTTTTTGATGTTGTAGTAGCTGCAGTATCTTTAGCCGCTGTATCCTTAACTGCTGTATCCTTAACTGCCGTATCCTTAGTTGCCGTATCCTTAGCTGTTGTTTCAGAAGTTTTACTGGAGCCTTTTGCAGCAGTGTCTGTCGAAGCTTTCTCAGAGTTACCGCTGTCTGCTGCAGCTTTCCAGCTATCATCCTTAACCGCTGTAGTTGCACTGTCATCAGTAGTTGCAGTAGCTGCACTATCGTCAGTGGTAGTAGTGCCGCTAGCGTTATCTACAACGCCTCCATCAGCAACAACATCTCCTTGATTGACCACTTCGTTTACAACAATACCTTTGTCGCCAACCGTTGGTAATTTTGCGTTTGCTGTATCTTTTTTCAAGGAGTCTACCTGCATAGTTCCTGCTGTGTCTTTTGGAACCGATGCACCTGAATCTTCAGTAAATAAATAGTATGCCGAGAGTACAACCATCAAACTGAGCATAGAAACCAACCATATTGTTTGTCTTTTGCCGTTCATTCCTTATTCCTCCTAAAATTTAATCTAGTGGCTGCTTCGGAAGCACTCACTTCTTGACTTTCTCCTGCTACTCTTGTTTGCGTGGTACTACTGAAATGCGCTGAATCGGAACATACAAGCCTTTTTCGATAGCCTGCTCTATGAGTCCACGGACAACTTTGTTCTCTGCCCCTTTGGCAACTACCAGTACACCACGAACCTGTGGCTTAATCCGCTTCGTCACAATAGGTGTCTCATCGCCCGATTGCGAGTAAGTTACGATTTCGCCATCCCTTGTATATTGCGTCGTGTGACGTTTACCACCACTGGCATCCGTCTCTTCACTAAGCTGCTGGGAGTCGTTCATATTGCGCACCACGACAATTTCTTCTGTTGACTCCACGGTAACCATAATATCGACGGTACCGACGCCAACGATTTTCTCCAAAATTTCCTTCATTCGGTTCTCCATCGCCAGTTCAATGCCCTCGAATGAATTGCTTGTTGCTTGATCACTCTGTACCAGCGCCGTTTGGGAGGACTGATTCAGCGGCGGCTCACGCCCCGTATTCTCGTTATCAATCTTCTTCACATTGACGAAGGAATTAAACAGCATAATCGCTGCACCCAGCAGACCCAGAATGATTAGCCAGCGAAAAGTATGACTTCTCTTCGGACTGCCAGCCCCACCCCCAGCCCATTGCTCCAGCTTTTTCAGCCAATTGCCCACTCCTATCCCTCCTAACATTGATAGTTTAGAAGCCACAGACTCATAGCTTGACGTTATTCACAACGCCGCCATCCACTTGGATTACTTTGGGATCCAAATCCCATTTTTGTTCCAACAGCTTTACGATGGTCTCCGTTTCATTTGAAGATGTGTTGTCTTCTGTTACATTTCCGTTCACTGCTTTGGGCTCATCTGCAGATGCTGATCCATTCTCTGGATTCGCACCGATCTTTACTTCTACAGGCTCTACAGGAGCGATTGCAATCGGCGGAGCAGCCGCTGCGCTGGAAGTACCGGAAGCCCCTATGGAATTAGCTGTTGCTGGGGACATTGAGACCTTCACTGCGGAAATGACAGGAATATCTTCATTACCAGAGCCGCCGGATTTCCCCATGCCGAGCGTTACAGTGACATTCACCCCGCGTTTGCCGGTCTCGCTGATGATTTGCTCCCTCATTTGCTCAGCAACCTCTTCTGCAGCCACCTTTAGGATTTGATCCTGGCGCCCTTGTGCAAGCTTTTGACCATCTGCCAGAATCTTTTCCAAAGAGGGATCTCCACTTCCCCCTTCTGTAAACAAGCCCCCCTCTTTCTCCTGCCGACCCATGGCTATACTCAGCTCGGTTATTACATCACCTTTAAGGAGAGAAACGATTGGGCTAAGCATGGTAAGTAAGATCAGGAGGCTCAGCACCAGCCTTGCATAACGCTCCATGGATTTGCTTGGGAGCAGTAATTCAACGAATGATGCTAGCAGCACGACAAGTATGATCTCTCGTAGCCAATCGCCCAACCAGCTCATCGTTTCCCTCCTAAAAGTTTTGTTAGCATAGCCTTCAGAGAATTTCTTCGTACAAAACTAGCTTCGTAAGCACCCGCTAAGTTTTGTTAGCATAGCCATCAAGTTCACCTCATCATGACGGTTAAATTGCCAGCGGTTAGCATGATCGTGACGGCCATAAAAAACATTAACGATACAGCTGCCAAAGCAGCGAATACGTACACCATGCTTTTTCCGATCGTCTGGAGGCAGACCACAATCGGCGTCTCTCCTAATGGCTGCATTACAGCAGCAGCTACATTGTAGATCAGAGCAAGCACCAGAATTTTGATTGCTGGAAAAGCGCAAAGGAACAAAATGATGATTACTCCGGATAGCCCAATAGCGTTCTTCACCAAGAGTGAAGCTGAGATCACTGTGTCTGTTGCATCTGCGAACATTTTTCCGATGACTGGAACAAAGTTGCCTGTAATATATTTAGCGGCCCGGATCGTAACACCATCTGTTACTGAACTCGTAATCCCCCTGACTGAAATCACACCGAGGAACACAGTGAGCAGTACGCCTAGTAATCCAGCCCCGATATTTCTCAGCAGATTCGCCAACTGGGTCAGCTTGTATTTCTCCGACAATGCACTTACGAGATGTAGCACCGCCGAGAAAAATAATAGTGGAAAGACAACGGTGTGGATCAGTGTGCCAACTGTATGAATCATAAAAACAATTAGCGGATGTGTGACCGAGACGGTAAAAATGTTCCCCATGGAAGCTAGTAACGCGAACAATAGCGGAATCATAGCCATCATAAAATCAATCATCCGGTCGATAGCATCCTTCGCATAACCTATAGCGATATTGAAGCTGTTCACGGCAATAACGAGCACTACCATATAACAGAGCGTATAAGCCACCTTGCTGACCGTTTTTCGCTCAAAAGCGGTTTGTAGCGTCTCCAGTATCATGCTGAGCACACTGACCATGACAATCGTGACCAGCAGCCTTCCGTTGTACAGCACCTCATGCCACATAAAACCAAGAAGCCCAGATAATACACCTTGCAAGCTGAGTCCCTTATCCCCTGGAAGCAGCATGTCCATAAGTGATGGTGTTGCCCCGTCTGGAAAAAAACCTCCGTAATCCTTCATCAGTTGATCCCAGTACGACTCCACCTTATCTGTTGGCAGATTGTTCACCTGACCCTTGACCCACTGGTCTACTGGGGAGGCATTACCACCCGATCCTGACGCTGGAGAAGCTATGGCCACCTGAGCTGTACCTGCAAACCATAGAATGAAGAAGCATGGGAGCAGCAACAGTATTATTTTTNNCCGATGATTTTGAACACGGTCTTCAAATAGATCATTTCCATCCCCGATGACTCTGCCACCCGCTCCAGTGTGGAAAGTATCATTCCAATCTTGCCGATTAGAAACAGGAAGATCAGAATCCCTGTGGCAGTAGCGAGGAGAAAGGCAAACATCGGTTTTTGTTCCTTCAGCACGAGAATCAATATGGTCGATATCAGCCCTATTCCAACAACTTGAATGATCTCCATAGCACGCCTATTGAAAAAGAAAGATCGTTTTTATTTCCTGCAACAGTCCGTCCAGCATTCGAATAACCATAAAAAGGACGACGACGAACCCGATCACGGTAACCCAATGTGCGAAATCTTCTTTTCCCATTTGTTTAAGCACCGTGTGTATCATGGCGATAATTATGCCAATGCCGGCAATTTGAAAAATCGCATTGACTTCAATATTCATTCCTGGCACCTCGCTAAAAGATCAAAATGACGATCAATGCTCCAAGCAGCAGACCCAGGCTTTTACTCAATTTTTCATATTTGCCTTGATCCTCTCTGGCCACCGACTCCTCCTGCTTCAATTGCTGCAATGCTAACGCGATATGAGTGCTCTGATTGGACCTATCGCTTGTACCGAGAGTGCAACTGAGCTGGCGGAGAATCTCTTTTTCTGTCCCCTTCAATGCGGTAGACTTCCAATGCGACTCCATAGCCCTCTGAATGGCATCCTGGGCGCTTCGGTCATGGGGTGGGCTCATCTCCTCAGCTGTTTTAATAAACAACGTTTTGAGCGGTTCCTTAGACTGGATCCCAATACGCCGCATAGCTTCAGGCAATGGGGTAAAGCCGTACATAATTTCTGTTTCCAGCCGCTGTAGCGCTGCTATTAAGCCTCTGATATGTCTTGGCCTGTCTGCATATTGTTTTGCAAATTGGAGCCCTGCTAGCGTACCGGCCAGCACAATCAGAACGGCACCGAATAGCTTAAGCATGTAAATCACCACCTAATCGATCCCCGGGTGAGATAAGAAGCAATCCGCGTTTCTGGCCATCCAGAACACGAAAGGAGAGTCCTGCTTCTGAGCGATGCAGAATGACGTATCTTTCGAACATCTTTTGTTCCAATAGCCCGCCTAGCCCGGGCCTACGAGCCAGTTCTATTACTTCTTTACCGTGAGCCGAAGCAATGACTGATATTCCAGCATGCAGCGCTTCGGTGACTGC
>DOJM01000105.1:0-326 GCA_003529225.1 Paenibacillus sp. | reverse complement strand
TCATCATCATGCCTTCAGCTTTGGGACAGCCGTCGAGGATATCTGTGCGCGGACCAACATCAAAGGCGGGAATCCCGCGTCTGCTTCCGGCAATCTCAGAACGTTCATCGACAATCCCCACCTTCAAACCGGGTCTTCCGCCTTCACGCTTCCCCAAATCTCCTAAGGAGATTTGTCTTGCGATATCGCGAAGAAGTGTTGTCTTCCCGTGCTGTGGAGGCGAGAGGATCAAGGTGTGCATCATTCGCTGCCTCCCCTTGTCCAGCAGATAAGGTAGCACTTTATCCGCGACTCCGGGAACCTCACGGGCTATGCGAACATTGAAG
>DOJM01000278.1:11214-14919 GCA_003529225.1 Paenibacillus sp. | reverse complement strand
TTTGCATAGCCAAGGGGGAGAGATCTACTGGAATTACCGGGGATACGAGCCTCCTGAAAGCCGCGAATTAGCAACACGGTTGGCCGCTGCGAGTAGTTACCGTGCAGTCGAATTAAGTGGCAGCGATGCTGGATATAAGGATTGGTTCATCCAGACCTTTCGCAAACCAGGATTTACAGTAGAGCTGGGGATCGGCAAAAATCCGTTACCACTGGCAGATTTTGAGGATATGGCGCTAGAAACGGGTCTGATTTTGGGAACGATACTATCCAATGTGAAATAATTATGAAACAATTACAGTAAACTTGCGTAAAATAAACCATAGGGTATGGCCGCTGTCGTCACTACACGTTATCCGCGGCTGTATCCTTTTTACTTGGGAGGAGGGCCACTATGAAACTGAANNTGGTCTACTATCTTCAGTAGTTCCTGGCGATATGTGATCTCCCCTAAAGTCGCAATAGGGGACAAGATTTTATTCACAATTCCAGTGCTGCTCTATTGGGTGTTGCCGGATTTCATGCCTTTTTTACCGATCGATGATATTGGTGTGACGATGCTTCTTATGGGCTGGTTCGTGTCACGGATGGGACGAAAATACCCGGCACTACAGGCCGGAAAATAAGGCAATGAAGTGAGATCTACCTCGGATTGTGTATCTAATTTGTTAATATAGTTGCTTTTAGATATCAATTACCTTTAAAATAGGTAATTGAGTATTTAATTTAAGTACTAGGAGATGGATGATAGATGAAGGTCAAAATTACCCGCAATGCGGCTAAAGTGATAAAGAAACAAATGGAACTTGAAGGAAACAGCGAGTTGAAGCTTCGCGTAGCGATTACGCATGCTCACGGTGATCATGCTCACTACGGACTGGATTTGGACACGCCTAATGAGAATGATGTTGTAGTCTCGACAGATAAAGAAATCGATGTTATTCTTGATCCGAATCAACCACTCCTTGATGGTGTGGTCGTTGATTATTTATATCTTCCTGAAGAAGGTTTTGTCATTACTAATCCGTCTAAAGGTAATCACGGCGATCACTAAACGTTTCGCCTTAAATTTGGGACATAAAGAAGGGTTGCTCCATGGCTAACGATATACAAGTGTGCGATGAATGTAATTTTATGAAATTGAAGAGTATCATACCCAAACTGCAAAAGATGGCGCCTGATGCAGAGATCAAGGTCGGCTGTAAGTCGTACTGTGGTCCATGCGGCAAAAGGGCCTTTGTATATGTTAATGGTCGTTATGTGAGTGCTCCAACAGAGGAAGAAGTGTTGAAGAAGGTAGAAGCTTTTATCAAGCAACCGGCCGTTCAGAAATAATGCAGAGGTCTTATCCATCAACTTAAAAAGCCCTAAACCCGTGTTGATGACGGAGTTTAGGGCTTTTTGTTTATAAAATGAAATTTTTATGGTGCAGATTCTTCTTTTCGGAGCATCTTAATGCCATCGTATTTCATGATATCGTCTGAGATTTGCAGTCGTTGCTTACTTGTCTCGAACCCGGTGCTGCACCCCGCAACGTCAATGGCTTCGCGGCTGTCTAGGCTATAACAGGTGCCGCTGTTGAATTGTCCATTTTCACTTGGAAGATAGGACCGGTTCGCATCGGCAAAGGCCCCGGTTCGCAGTGTTGCAAGTCGCTCTTTGCCGCTGAACAGATTATTACCCATGAGATAATAAGGATCTTGTGAGATCCCCAGCAGATGGAGTAAAGAAGGGGTAAGATCCAATTGACCAGCCGGATTAGAATCAATCACCGAGGTGTTATTACCCGGCAGATGAATGAGCAATGGAACTTGATGCATAATTTGATGCATATCGAGCTTACTTAAGCTTTTACCAAGAAATTGTTCGTAATAAGAGGTATCTTGGATCGAGTTATCATGATCACCATAAAAGGCAAGGATCGTGTTATCCCACAACCCACGCTGCTTCATATCACTCACCAATTCACCTAGAGCTTCATCTGTATAATGAACAGCCTGCAAATAATCTCCGAAGATGGTACCTTTAAACTCCCCGGCATCAAGTCCTTGCTTAGCCGCAGGTAGAGAATATGGGTGATGACTAGATAGTGTAGTCAAAAAAGAGTAAAGGGGCTTCTGGATCGATTCTGAAGAATCCATAATATTTAGGGATTGCCGCAGGAATGATTTATCTCCCAATGACCACCCTAGGGGCTCGTCGATCTTAAAGTCTTTTTTGCTATAAAAATGGTCATACCCCATCGCCTTATACATAATTTGCCGATTCCAGAAGCTTCCTTCATACGCATGGAAGGCATTGGTGCTATAGCCCTTGGACTTCAAAATGGCAGGTAACATGTCAAATTGATGATCCGGGTAACGGACAAATACTGAACCGGAGACCAGCGGATACAGTGAACCATTCGTGGCAAAATCGGCATCGGAGGTTCGTCCTTGTGAGGTCTGATGATAGTAATTGCTGAAGTAGGTGTTCTCTTTGATTAGAGCGTTCAAATTAGGTGTGACCTCTTGGCCNNTCCCACTACAAAATTCATAAAAGCTTCGGCCTGAATAACAACGATGTTGCTTCCGCTGTATTTTCCAAAGCTGTCGTTAAGAGCACTTTGCTCAGCCTTGTGTTCATTAAACCAGAGCTTCATGGAGCTGGCTTCCTTTTGTGAAAGCTCAGGCTGCGGGCCTAAATGATCTTTGGCATACAAGTAAATATCATAACCGTGAAATCCAATGAGTCCTGTAACGTTATACATCGCCAAGCTCCACCAGTTACCAGTGAATAAACCCTTGGCCCACGTAGTGGCGTAAGAGTGAATAGGACCAAAGGTCAGAATGCAGCCTAATACCAATGCAATGACCCCGTTAACGCTCCGTTTTAGTCCTCTTATTAAGCGTGAAGAGGGACGGGAATGACTCGTGCGAGCATGATAGGAAGGCTGCCTATTGTTATTGGTATGGGTGTTCCGGCGGAATAGCACTATACATAAGGCGTAAACCATAAACAGAAGCCAATCCGCGAACAAGTAGAGATCAGAGGGACGGAGTAGTGCGAAGATACTTCCGCCAAGTGCATCCATCTGTCTGGCTTGAAAAAGAACGGGAACGGTGATGAAATCCTGAAAGTAGCGGTAGTAGACAATATCAGAATAAATAAGTAATGTCAGGAGCACGTTTATGATTATCAGGGCTATGGTTTGTCCGCGTCGGGGGAGCCATAACACCCAAAATGATAACAGCATAACTGAACCGAGAGCAATCAGCTTGTCGAGACGGTTCATATCAATATTAGGGGCATGCAGGCCGCTATGAAGAAACATTAGCTTAGCCAGCATAATACCAAGAAAAAGGATGTAACCGATATAGCGGGAGCGGACAATAGTGACAATTCTGCTCGTTATGGACGAACTGCTCCTAGTAAATAGATCTCGTGACACATTAAAACCTCCTAGCGCAGAAGTTGAGTATGTAAGAAGAAACGGACATCGTCCTCAATCGAGGTAGATGTCCGTTCTTATATTTCTCGCATAAAACGCTTACCGTCTTTATAAGGACGCCGAAGGCGTTCATGCTTGGCGTAATTGTCTTCCGAATTATTTCGGATTTCTAGGTGGAAGTGGACCCAAGTATTGATAATATTGACACTCAATACGTCCGTTATACAGCTTACGACGCTTGTCTGCTTTACGGCCGTAATATTGTTCGAATTCCTT
>DOJM01000278.1:10772-11170 GCA_003529225.1 Paenibacillus sp. | reverse complement strand
CTTATAGGGACTAATCGCGAAGAATGACCAAGTCGGTAGATAGAGCATCATTTCACCAAACTGGCGAGTCAGCTTCTCCACCTCTTTATCATTACTGATCCGTTCACCATATGGCGGGTTGGTAATGATACAGCCATATTCACCTTGGGGTCTTGCTTTAGCGGCAGCCATCACGGTGAAGGTAATTTCTCCGGACAGACCGGCGCTTTTAGCAGCGGCTTCAGCAATTTCTATAGCGGCAGGATCGATATCCGTGCCGGTTAGCTGCAACGGATAATCATCTCGCACGGCATCGAAAGCTTCTTCGCGAGCTTCTTCCCACAGATACTTAGGAATGACTGGCCAATGTTCTGAAGGGAAGGAACGACGTAGTCCTGGTGCGATGTTCCAAGCGATTC
>DOJM01000278.1:9369-10717 GCA_003529225.1 Paenibacillus sp. | reverse complement strand
CAACAATGTTCCCGAACCACAACATGGATCATATAGCGGACGGTGGCCATTCCAGCGGCTAAGCTGGATTAAAGCTGCGGCCATCGTTTCCTTCAGTGGCGCTTCTGTAGCCTGTCTGCGGTATCCACGTTTGTGAAGAGCAGGTCCGGTGGTGTCTAGCGTGATAAGCGCGATATCGTTTAACAAAATCACTTCGATCACATATCGAGGTCCGTTCTCTGGGAACCAGTCCGTATGATAGGAGAGCTTCAGCATCTCGACGATAGCTTTTTTGACAATCCCTTGGGAAGCGGGTACACTCGTTAGTTGTGATTTATGGGATCGTCCTTCAACCGGAAATTCTCCATTCTCTGGTATCCAGTCTTCCCAGGGAAGGGCTTTAACACCTTCGAATAATTCATCAAAGGTTTTAGCCGGGAATTGGCCCATTTTTACTAATACACGGTCGGATGTACGCAGCCATAAATTACAGCGACAGATGTCGATATAATCACCACTGAACAATACACGACCGTTCTCGACCGTGGTCTCATAACCCAGTTCGTTTAATTCGCGCGCTACTACAGCTTCTAATCCCATAGGTGCAGTAGCGATTAATTGTAATTTGCTCAAATACTCTCAACTCCGTTTAACTTGTAGATAAATACAAAAAGCCAGTACAATAAGAAAAGCCATTACCATAAGAAAAGCATCCATACAAGTATAGGGGAATGCGGGACACTTCACAATGCCCGGCATTCCATAAACCATAAAATCTTCCCCGTCATCCCTTCATTCGAGAAAACGGGGCATCATCAAAGGAGAATTTTTATGCTTACCCAAGAAGAATACAGTGAACAACTTTATACCGAGGACGAAATTCTGCTTCAAGTAAAAGAAGCCATCGTCCAAGCAGGTATGCCGGAGGTATCTGTCGAGCCGGGGTACGGAAGACTGCTCACTATGCTTGTTAGACTGTCCCGCTCCAAGCATATTTTGGAGATTGGCGCACTTGGCGGCTACAGCGGGATTTGCTTATCTCGCGGTTTCGCTGCGGGTGGTCGGCTAACCTCACTAGAGCTAAGGGCCGATTATGCCGAGCTTGCTCGCCGTAATTTAGAACTGGCCGGATTTGGAGACTCTACGGAGTATAGAATCGGTCCTGCTATGGACAGCCTGAAGCTACTTGAAGCAGAGGGTGCTAAGTTCGATTTCTTTTTCATAGATGCAGATAAGTTGAACTACACTAACTACTTGGAATATGCCATCAAGCTGGCTAACCCAGGAGCGATTATTGCTGGTGATAATATCTTTCTCCGCGGTCGGACGCTAAATACAGATCGAAATGGACCCGCCATTATGGCAGTAC
>DOJM01000278.1:4773-9288 GCA_003529225.1 Paenibacillus sp. | reverse complement strand
GGTATAGCTTAAGCCGGACCCATATGGTGTTTAACAGCAACAAGCTACCCGAGATGATAAACAGCCCCTCAATACCAATATAACCAGATAGAAAGCCGCCTATGATAGCTCCCAGCATGTTGCCCAGTGACAAGGTGCTGCCGTTGAAGCCGAATGCGCGGCTTTCTTTCCCGTCTGGGGTATAAGAACGGATAAGTGCATTAACGCTGGGCAATAGACCGCCCATAAAAATCCCCATAAGGAATCGGACAATAATTAACTGCCACACGCTAGTAACGAATGCTTGTGGAATCAGGAACAGTGAGGCCCCGATCAACGCGTAGGTCAGAATGCGATGTGCGCCTACNNTGTTGGAGATCCCTGTAACTGCGCTGACCATTCCGGCTAAAAAGGCTATATTCTCAGCGGGCCCATTTAACTTTTCAACATAAAGTGGCAGCAAGGCCATGGGGCTGATCATTGCAAATTGCAGCAAAAAGGTTACACCAAACAGCGCCGGGAGCTGAGGGATTTTAATCAATTCCTTTAAGCCCTCCATTACTGAAACCTGTGGCTCTTGTGCTGCTTCTGCACGATCGAATTTCTCTTTAACGAGAAATAATGCCAGCAGAGAGGCGATGAAGAGCAAGGCGCCAACGACATAAAAGATCGGACGAAATCCGATTAAATCAGCAAGGAAACCACCAATAAGTGGTCCAAGAATGGTACCTGCAACAGAACCAGACTGCATCAGCCCCATCGAAAATCCCATACGTGCTTTCGGAGTAGTACCCGAAACGAGTGCGATGGAAGCGGGATTGAAGCCGGAAATTGTACCGTTCAGCAGTCGCAGTAAGAGCAGCTGCATAGGGGATTGTGCGAAGCCCATCAATACCATAACGATAGCCATACCAAAGCTGGAGCGCAGGAGCATGATTTTACGTCCGTATTTGTCAGCAAGTTTCCNNAAAGTTTGCGGCAAAAATAAGACCCGCCCAGATCCCAATTTCATGCTCACCCTGAACTCCAAGATCCTTAGCAAGATACAAGGTCAGGAACGGTGTAATCATCGTCATTCCGGCATTTACCAAGAATTGTCCGAACCAAAGCACTAAGAGGTTGACCTTCCATGTCTCCCATTTCTTCAAAGTGCTTTCACTTCCTTTCAAAGAATTTCAGAAAATACATGATTCACAGAAAAATAGACATTTTATCAGTATATCATTTTTTTAGCTTCAAAAGTGCAATACATGTCATAGTAATGTCATAGGATTGTCATTCCACGATCTTCGTTTTGCTTGTTACAACCTTTTAAAAGGGGCATAATAGTAAGTATGTCGATCAAGCATAAACGCCATCGGCGTCCTTACTTAAGACGGTAAGCGTTTATTTAAAAAAATCTTATAAAATATAATGGAGATCTTATCATGACCTACAACGACACTTTTATCCGCGCCTGCAGAAAGCAGGATACGGAGCACGTTCCCGTATGGTACATGCGGCAGGCCGGCCGTTATGATCCCGAGTACCGTAAAATCAAGGAAAAGTACTCATTGCTTGAAATCTGTAAACAGCCTGAGTTGGCGGCTGAAGTAACCTTGATGCCTGTGCGCAAGCTAGGTGTGGACGCGGCCATTCTGTATTCGGACATTATGAATCCGGTCGCTTCTATTGGTGTGAAGTTTGATATCGTCAAAGATATTGGCCCTGTGATCGAGAATCCGATTCGCTCTGCAGCAGATGTCGAGAGACTGAAGCCCATTGATGTTGAAGGCGATCTCGGACATATTTTGGAGACGATTGCAATTCTGGATAAGGAGCTGGACGTGCCCTTGATTACTTTCGCAGGCGCACCGTTTACAATTGCCAGCTATCTGATCGAAGGCAGACCTTCCAAAGGATATATTCGTACTAAAGAGCTAATGTACAGTGAACCCCGTGTCTGGGAAATGCTGATGGACAAGCTCGGCGATATGATTATCGCTTACCTCCGCAGTCACGTGCGTAGTGGCGGAAAAGCGTTTCAATTGTTCGACAGCTGGGTCGGTGCCCTTGCGCCACGCGATTTTGAAAAGTATGTNNTACCGACGGTTTCTCGTATTTTCTCCGAATTATCTGATCTTGATGTACCGAAAATATACTTTCCTGGTGTAAGCTCTGGAGAATTGCTGCCGAGTCTTACGAAGCTTCAAGCGGATGTAATCGGGGTAGACTGGCGTGTTAGCTTGTCCGAAGGTCGACGTAGAACGGGTGGTAAGTTTGCGATTCAAGGTAACCTGGATCCATATTTACTTACAGCGCCGATGGATGTCTTGAAGGAGCACGCGAAAGATTTAATTGATGAAGGGGTACAAGAGCCTGGATATATCTTCAATCTAGGTCATGGCTTATTCCCGGAGGCTTCCTTAGAGAAGCTTAGAGAATTAACGGAATATATTCACGAATATTCACAAGAAGTATTGAAAGAATCAGCCAAACTGCGTTCTTAAAAATAGCCTATTAAATCTATAAGGGGATGGAATCCGTGACAGCAAAAATAGGTGTTCTCGTCATGTCGTATGGCACTCCTAAAAGCTTAGAAGACGTTGAAGCATATTACACTCATATTCGGCGAGGTAATCCACCGACAGCGGAGCAGCTTAAAGAATTAACAGATCGCTATGAAGCGATCGTCGGGGGTGTATTCCCGCTGCGGGAGAACACAGATCGTCAAGTAGCGGCATTACAGGCAGCACTAAACGCGGATAAAGCTGGGGCGGATGTTGAATTTGTCTGCTATCAGGGGTTGAAGCATGCCTATCCGTTTATTGAGGACGGCGTCGAGGCGATGGCGAAGGACGGCATTACCCAAGCGGTTGGTGTTGTACTTGCCCCTCACTATTCAAGCATGAGCGTGGGTGGCTACATCAAACGTGCTCAGGAAAAGGCTGATGCATGTAAGATCGACATGGGGTTTGTGGAGAGCTACCATATGCACCCAGTATTGATCGATGTTCTAAGCCGGCGAGTAACTGCGAAAATTGATCAATATATCGAAGCAGGCGCTACTCGCGATGAGATAAGGGTATTATTTAGTGCGCATAGTCTTCCAGAGCGTATTCTAGCTATGGGGGATCCTTATAAAGATCAACTATTGGAGACCTCAAAGGCTATTGCAGATCAAGCGGGGATAACCAATTGGCAGTTTACATGGCAAAGCGCAGGACGGACGGCTGAACCTTGGCTTGGACCAGATATTCTGGATACACTTAAGCAGCTTAGCAAGGAACAGGTAGAGTATACTCTAGTGGCACCGATCGGGTTCGTATCCGATCATTTAGAAGTGCTGTACGACCTCGATATCGAGGCAACAGCCGTAGCTTCAGAACTGGATATGCGTCTTATGCGGATTGAATCATTGAACAGCGATCCTGCGTACATGTCCGTATTGAGCGATGTTGTTCATACAAGACTGAATCAAATGGCGGCCGGTCAGTCATGACTGGTCCCTCTAGGCGAATTGTTATCATAGGCGGTGGGCTGAGTGGACTCAGCACCGCCTTTTACATTCGTAAGTTTTACAAAGAAGCTGGCATGAAACCTGATATTGTACTGCTAGAGAAAGATAAGACTCTTGGTGGGAAGATCGAAACATTGCACCGGGATGGATTTGTGATTGAGAAAGGCCCGGATTCTTTTTTAGCTTGCAAAACAGAGATGATTGAACTGGCTAAGGAATTAGAGCTAGATCACGAGCTTGTGAGCACAAACCCAAAGGCAGAGAAGACCTATATACTACAGCGTGACAAGCTCCATCTTATGCCTCCCGGTCTTGTGCTTGGAATTCCTACTGAACTAAAGCCATTTCTATCAAGTGCTCTGGTTTCATTCGGTGGCAAAATACGTGCGCTGATGGACTTGATCCTTCCTCCTAAGCGGAGTAATGACGATGAATCCCTCGGACAGCTGATTGAGCGACGTTTAGGTACTGAAGTGATGGAGAATTTGACCGAACCGTTATTAGCCGGTATGTATGCTGGGGATTTACGCAAAGTCAGCCTACAGGCTACTTTTCCACAATTTGGGGAAGTAGAGCGGCAGTATGGTGGTCTTATTCGTGGAATCATCAAAGAACGGAATTCGACTAAGACAAATACGAGCACAAAGAACAGCACTTTTCTGACATTTCGAAAAGGACTACAAAGTCTCGTGCATGGCTTGATTCATGAACTGCATGATGTAGAACAGCGAACTGAAGCTGNGGTGGTCTCTATACATCCTACAGGAACTAAAGCTTCTCGTTATGATCTAGAACTGGAAAGTGGCGAACGGCTGCTTGCGGATGAAATATATATGACCACACCAAATTCTTTTGCTGCCGAACTTTTGCGTCCACATGTGGATGTTTCAGCACTCGATGCGGTAAATTATGTATCGGTTGCGAACTTAGTCATGGCCTTCAACAAGAAGGATATCGTAATTGATGATGCTGGAGCAGGTTTTCTTGTGCCACGTAAGGAAGGGCGCAATATTACTGCCTGTACATGGACGTCTACT
>DOJM01000278.1:1959-4669 GCA_003529225.1 Paenibacillus sp. | reverse complement strand
AAACCTATTTTCACGGAAATTACTCGTTCGGAACATTCGATGCCACAGTATCCTGTTGGACATCTTGACAATCTTTCTAAATTCCATAGGGAGCTTGAGACCACACTTCCTGGGGTATATGTCTTTGGAGCTGGATATGATGGAGTAGCAATGCCCGATTGTGTTAAGCAGGCTAAGCTTACAGCACAAAGCGCTGCAAAACGTATATCGAGTTAATTGTACATTTACGGGAGATCTAGAATTATATAATGAACGGTGAAGCAAAGATTTTTTTGCTTCACCGTTTTTGTTTAAATATTAGATTATACTATTTTAAAATATAAGAAAGTATNNCTTGGCCGACTCTCTTATTTGGAGGGACAGGTGCTGGGTATGCTATAATAGAACCAATTTGATAGTAGAGGAGATCATAGAAACAATGTATCCGCCGCGATCGCGTTCTAGACAGAAGAACAAACATAAGAGCAAACGTAAGCGCAGAACGGCCTGGATGTGGGTCAATGCAGGTCTACTTCTGATGATTATTGTGGCGCTCAGCTATAGTTTTATGGATGACAGATTCAAGGGAGGTTCTGAGCCGCCTCCAGTGGCGCAAATGACGGCTTCGCCTACGCCGGATAGTACTGCTCAGGAGACAGCACCTATAGTGACTGCAACGCCTGAAGCCACGGAGTCTCCCATCCCTTCTCCAACGGTAACTCCGGAAGCTACACCTACACCAGAGCCAAAGAGAAAAGAAAATGTTGAAACACAGGCGCCTGTAGCAACTGAGCCCCCTTCGCCAGATGAAGGTAGCTCCCAAGTCGCAGATGGTGGTTCTGTGTCTGGACTTCCATCAGATGACGAGGCTTCTGGCAATACAGTGACCCTGAATTTTGCTGGAGATGTTATTTTTTCGGGGAAAGCTGGAGAATTACTTGAAAAGAAAGGCTACGATTATTCGTATGCCGCGCTGAATGGAATGTTCAAGAAGGATGACCTTACGGTCGTGAATCTGGAAACTCCTGTGACCACGGGTGGAGTTGGCGCCGCTAATAAGCAATTTGTATTTAAAGGCTCGCCGAAGGCGCTAGATGCTCTTAAAGCAGCCGGAGTGGATGCAGTAAATATGGCGAACAATCATACGCTGGATCAAGGGGAGGAAGGTCTGCGAGACACGCTTAGCCATCTATCGGAAAGAGGCATTCCTTATGTTGGTGCTGGACTCAACAGTAAAGAAGCATACTCGGCGCAATATTTTGAGCGTAAAGGGATTAAGATCGCCTTGCTGGGGTTCACACGGGTGATTCCTGCATCTGATTGGATGGCGGGAAAAAATAAACCGGGGCTTGCTTCAGTATATGATAGCAGAGAAGGACTTAAAGCGATTGCTGCAGCTAAACAAAAAGCTGATTTGGTTGTCGTAGTTGTCCATTGGGGCAAAGAACGGGTAGAGCAGTTCGATAATATTCAGCAGACCCTTGGGCGTAGCTTTGTCGATGCGGGAGCTGATCTTGTCATTGGTGGTCACCCACATGTATTGCAAGGTGTGGAGCCGTACAAAGGCAAGTGGATCGCCTACAGCACTGGTAATTTTATTTTTACGAGATCAACGGTACCTGCCACTTGGGAAACTGCTGTTTTTCAGGCGGAATGTAGTAAAAAAGGTCAATGTTCATTACAGCTGAAGCCTATGACTGCTGAGCTAGCTCAGCCCGTGCCCATGAATCAGGTGAACGGACAGCTTTTGCTGAAAAAAATAGAGTCTTTATCTGCTGGTCGAGTTAAGATCGACAGTGACGGCAAAGTGATTCAAGTTACAAAATAGGGTTCCTGGGAGGTCCTTATGATGAACAATTTGTGTGTTGCCCATCGGGGATTTTCCGGTAAAGCTCCGGAGAATACATTAGCAGCGATCCGGATGGCCATTGCCATGCCTTTTGTACACTGGATGGAATTGGATGTCCAGCTCTCCAAGGACAGTGTTCCTGTTGTCATTCATGACTTTACACTGGACCGTACAACTAATGGTCATGGTAAGGTGAAGAATATGGATTGGGAACATATCCGGCGTCTCGATGCGGGTAGCTGGAAAGGGCGTTCTTTTCGGGGAGAGCGGGTGCCGTCTTTGGAAGAGGTGCTTACACTAGCCTCCGGTAGACTGCGTCTCAATATTGAACTGAAAACAGTGGGCAATATGTATCCTGGCATCGAACAGAAGGTGACGGATCTTATTTCCTCTAAAGGCATGCGGGACGACGTGATTTTGACCTCTTTTGATGCAGATGTGTTGAAAAAAATCAAAGNNGGTTTTGACGGAGCAAGGTGTGAAGATTATGGCTTGGACCGTGAACAAAGGGAAAGAGATGCGTCGCTTAGCAGATATGCATTCTGATATAATGATTTGTACAAACCGTCCGGATATCTGGGGCGATACATTTCTGAAAGTATAAATAATCCAATTCGATGGGAAAGAGAGCTGATTGACTGTGTGCGCTGCTGTTAATAATTTGTATTGTGTTGGACGGAACTACAAGCTACATGCGGAGGAATTAGGAAATAATGTCCCCGTAGAGCCACTCATTTTTATGAAGCCCTCACATGCGGCGGTTTCCCTCGATAAAGCAGTCATTCAGCTTCCAAAGGATTCAGGCCAGGTTCATTATGAAGGAGAACTTGTGCTACGGATCGCTCGTGATTATGTACCGGGTATGAGCGTGGAGGATCTGGT
>DOJM01000278.1:0-1923 GCA_003529225.1 Paenibacillus sp. | reverse complement strand
TATGATCTGCAGAAGAAAGGCCTACCCTGGACACCGGCAAAAGGCTTTAAGAACGCTGCTCCACTTACACCTTATATTGCGTTTCCTGATAAGGAAGAGCTGGAAGGAACGGATTTCACGGTTTTAAAAAATGGTGTTGAAGTTCAGCGAGGAAATGTCAAAAATATGATCTTTTCGCTCCAAAAAATTGTCGATTTTATCGCTGCGCGTTACGGGCTGGGTAAAGACGATGTGATATTCACAGGAACACCAGAAGGTGTAGGTCCTACCGTATCAGGAGATTCGTTTGAATTGTACTGGGGTGACAAGCTGATGGGGACTTGCCTGATCGGCTAAAAACATCTGTTGGAGATGAATCTATGTTATGGATTATTGGCGCCCTTGGCGCTTTGTTAGTTGCGGGAGCGGCTTATAGGAAACAATCCTTAAGCCTCTCCGGCATGCTTGCCGCGGTAGCTATGGGGACCATTTATTTTGGTGCTGGAAATGCCTTTTGGTTTGGAATATTGTTGATTTTTTTCATCTCTTCAAGCTTGTTGTCTAAGCTTCATCATGATAATAAGGCAGAGCTTGAGCTGACTTATGCCAAGACAGGTCGCCGAGATGCTNNGGTTTTCGTTCTATTGAATGCGATTGTTCCGATGGAACATTGGGAATTTTTATTTATAGGCGTTATGGCAACGGTAACCTCTGATACATGGGCTACGGAGATTGTCACACTTAGCAAGAAAGCGCCTCGGTCTGTCTTGACAGGTAAAATACTTCCGGCCGGTGCCTCGGGTGGCGTATCCAGCCTGGGTACGCTGGCCGCCGCTGCAGGAGGTGCACTTATCGGTGCATCTTCATGGCTGCTGCGGATGATATCCGGCATGCCAGATCAATCCTTCTTGTTGCTTACATTGGCTGGACTCACTGGAGGACTTGCGGGTGCGTTCACGGATTCTATTCTCGGGGCAACCGTTCAGCAGATGAATCGTTGCGCCGTATGCGGACGCGAAGTGGAAAGTACACATCACTGCGGTAAGAAGGTTGAATACGCACGTGGCTGGAAGTGGATGACCAATGATGCAGTCAATGCTATTAGCTCTATCGTCGGAGGGGCTATTGCCTTATTGTGTGGGATGATGTTTTAAAGGAGGAACCGATGAGCAGCACGTCCAATCATAAACATACTGCCATTCTGGATGCCGCATACGAGCTCTTCGGTTCAGGTGGATTTTACGAAACGAAGATGTCGGAAATTGCGGTTCAGGCCGGAATTGCTAAGGGCACAGTTTATTTATACTTCAAGAGTAAAGAAGAATTGTTCATGGCGGTAACGCGCCGGGATTGTGAGGGATTCCTTCAGCAATTACAGGAAAAGCTGAAGGCTAGTGATACTTTGGCAGGTAAACTGTCAATCATCGCCAAACATCATCTTTACTATTATTATGAGCGCAAGCGACACACGAAGCTCTTTTTCCGCGCACCTAACAATAACCCAGAGCTTGTGGCGTATATGACGCTTTTTATGGAAGAATATATGCAGGCAGTGGTGAAGGTATTGCTGGAGGGCGGGGCATCTGAGCCTGAGCTTATGGCGCAGTCCTACATAGGGATGTTGGATCGACTGAAGATGGATATTTTGTTCGATCCATCTTTTAAGGAAGAAGATGCGTATAAGCGCGCTGGTTTCGCTGCGGGTCTTTTTATTAAAGGGGCTATGGATTACTTGAATTTAGGTCAGGCTGATAGACCGGTGGAATAGCAGCTTCATGCTGCGACCGGTTTTATGAAAATATAAGGCAAGCGAGGAAATAGCATGAATATTATGACCGTGGAACATCTTTCCAAAAGTTATGGAGAGAAAGTACTCTTTAGTGATGCTTCATTTGGTATGGACGATCGGGATAAAATTGGTTTGATCGGTGTGAATGGAACGGG
>DOJM01000381.1:2666-3237 GCA_003529225.1 Paenibacillus sp. | reverse complement strand
CGTTATCAATGGGGGGGACCTATTGGTATCCTCTACGCTATATGGACCCTATTGCTGCACTTTTAACAGGATGCTTAATTCTACGTAAAGGTTATTTGCTCATTGTTAATACTGTTAGTGTTAAGAATGTGCAGGAGCTACCTTCTGAGGAGGCAGCTAATTTTATTGAAACCGTACAACGTGTTCATGGTGTTATTCGTGTAGAACATTTGAAGGCACTAGAGCAAGGGAATTATGTGAATCTGCAAGTGAAGATCAGTGTAAATCCGCGTATTACGGTGATGGAAGCACAGGATATTTCAGAATGTGCAAGAAAGTTGCTGCAGCACAGGTTCGTTCATGTTGGTGAGGTACATATGGACGTAGTTCCTTATGATCCCGGTTATCCATACAAAAGTAATTATGAATTGGTGGATAATGATATTCCGACGCTGCTTCAGTAGTTCGCAAGGTGAGAGAAAGGTGAGCGCTATTGCTTTATTCAAAAACAAGGTGGCAATCTCCGGCAGCCGATCCCGACGTCGTAAGGGATATGGCCCGGAGCCTTTCTATTTCTCCGCTCTTATCCTCA
>DOJM01000381.1:738-2567 GCA_003529225.1 Paenibacillus sp. | reverse complement strand
GATTCATTTGCTGCGTTACTTGGGTGCTTCCTTTGATATTTATATCCCGCACCGTTCTAATGAGGGCTATGGGCTGCATAATCATGCTTTGGATTGGGCTTTACAGCAGGGTGTATCCTTGATCATTACTGTAGATACTGGCATTAGCGCCTATCATCAGATTGCTTACGCTAATGAACTCGGGATTGATGTGATTGTTACGGATCACCATGAGCCACCAGAGCTTCTTCCAGAGGCTTATACGTTGATTAATCCGAAGTTGCCCGACTGCCCCTACCCGTTCAAGGGATTAGCAGGTGTAGGTGTAGCTTATAAGCTCGCCCAGGCTATGCTAGGGGAGGGAACTCCCGAAGAATGGGCAGAAATAGCTGCTATCGGTACTGTAGCGGATTTAATGCCGCTGCTGGGTGAGAATCGCGAGATCGTTCGAAACGGCTTGGTCAGTATGCGGAATTCTCGATTCCCAGGTATCCGTGCTTTACTCGGGGTCAGTGGGGTGACCATGAGTACTGTGAGTGCGGTTAATATCGCTTTTGGAATGGCGCCTCGTATCAATGCGAGTGGTCGTCTCGATCATGCTGGACGGGCAGTGGCCTTGCTTACAACCGAGCATGCTGATGAGGCAGAGCAACTGGCTGGGGAACTTGATCTGCTTAATAAAGAGCGCCAATTGGTCGTAGAAAGAATTGTAGTGGAGGCTACTGCAAAACTGGAGCAGATGACTCAGGGTGGAGAAATACCAGACATCATAGTCCTTGCTGAACAAGGCTGGAATGTGGGTGTGGTAGGTATAGTGGCTTCCAAACTGCTGGAGCGTTACTATCGACCTGTGATTATTCTGGATATTCATCCGGAGACTGGCATGTGCAAAGGTTCTGCCCGCTCTATTCCTGGACTTGATATATATGCGGCATTATCCTCTTGTTCTAGCTTAATGGATCATTTCGGTGGTCATCCAGCAGCCGCGGGAATGAGCCTGCATCGGGACGGCTTAGATGCTTTCGCTGCGGCATTAAATGAATACGCTGCTACAGTGTTAACACCGGAGCATTTCGTTCCTGTTACTTCTTCTGATGCAGAAGTGTCGATTTCCGATTTGTCCCTACAGACCGCGCTTGAATTGGAAAGGCTTGCACCTTTCGGGATGTCGAATCCTTTGCCAAAGTTCATCATTCGCGGGGCTACAGTGAAAGAGACACGCACCATGGGGCAAGACGGAAAACACTTGAAGATCGTCTTGCAGCAGGGAAAGAGCACGATCGAAGCCTTAGCTTTTGGTAAAGGGGATTTGGCTAAGCTGCTCCCTGTGGGCACCCCGATCAATGTGCTGGCTGAACTGTCGATCAACGAATGGAATGGCTCGAGGAAACCACAGCTGATGCTACAGGATTTATCAGTTCAGGATGCTCAATTATTTGATCTTCGTGGTGCTGCTGACGCTGTACGGCAGGCTGCGCATATTAGAGAGCTGCTGCTTCCCTATAGTGGTGCTGGCCCATATCGTGCTGCAGCAGTGTTTCAGAGTGGACGTATGTCTCCAGAGACTGAANNAGGATGATTCGATTCAGGAATCAGGGCATGTCTCACTGTTATGTCTACTGGATATGCCGGAGACTCCTGAACAGCTAGACGCGTTACTAAAGGCTTTTCCTAATGCTGATAATATTGCGCTAATGCATTCTATAAAGGATGGCCGAGAACGACTTATCATTCCGACACGGGATCATTTTAAAATACTTTATAAACTGCTGGCTTCGATCACTGCTGTTGCAACGCCTGAACATGAAGTGCTACTGCGGCTAAGCCGACAATCCTCGATGAGTATTCGA
>DOJM01000381.1:424-640 GCA_003529225.1 Paenibacillus sp. | reverse complement strand
TTCGAGGAGCTTGATTTTATCGAAAGAAGTCAAGGAAGTGTGACCTTTATTACGCAGCCCACAGCTAAAAGCCTTACAGCATCAAATCATTTTGTCAGACTGGGGCAGATGGCGGAAATGGAGCAGTACTTCATGGAAGGTAGCTTGTCTGAGCTACAGGATTGGATGTTATCACGCCGTTTAGGCGTATCATAATTACGAAGTAAGTTTTGCCGA
>DOJM01000381.1:0-199 GCA_003529225.1 Paenibacillus sp. | reverse complement strand
TGCTAACAAAACTTTTAGGAGATGAAAAATTTGGATTTTAAAGATAGTATTCGCGTGATTCCTGACTTCCCAAAAGAAGGTATTAGTTTTAAAGATATCACCACCTTGTTAAAAGACGGTGATGCATATCGCCAGGCGATTGATGCCCTGAAAGCTCTTGTATCCCACTTAGAAATCGACGTGATCGCTGGACCGGAAG
>DOJM01000530.1:2168-4254 GCA_003529225.1 Paenibacillus sp. | reverse complement strand
GAGTAACCATTGAACGAATGCTGGGTCATTTACACCAAGTGTTAATGCAAATGCTCAAAAACATTGATCAAAATCTATCGGAGCTAGTATATATTACGGAAGCTGAACAAAGAAAGCTATTGGAAGAATGGAATAATAATACTATATCCTATCCACGTGAGAATGCGATCCATCAACTATTCGAAGAGCAAGTACATCGTACGCCTGACGCGTTGGCAGTGGTAGATGAAAAACAGCAACTAACATATCGAGAGCTGAATGAAAGAGCTAATCAATTAGCTCATCATTTACAGAAATGTGGGATTGGGACAGAGTCATTAGTTGGCCTTTGCTTTGAGCGTTCAGTTGAGATGGTTGTTGGTCTCATGGGAATTTGGAAGGCTGGAGCAGCCTATGTTCCATTAGACCCATCATATCCAGAGAGTCGTCTACGATATATTTTGGAGGACACTGGAATTCAAGTATTAGTTACGAACGAGTCATTGGAAGACTGGATACCTAAAGAAATCAAGATAGTTTGTCTAGATAGGGATCAAGCAATGATTTCACAAGAAAGCATTCTTTCACCAAAATGTGAAGTAACAGGAGAAAACTTAGCGTATGTTATCTATACTTCNNAATGCGTCAATTGCCTTTGATGCATCTATCCAGCAATTACAAATGCTGCTTTATGGTTCAAGTTTGTATATTATTCCGAATGAAGTACGAAGTGATCCGGAGCAGTTTGTAGCTTATATTAGGGAGAACAAGTTAGAAATCTTTGATATAACACCTTCATTGCTTCAATTACTTATAGATGCCGGATTGTTAGAAACGTGCGATGGCGTTCATGCTCCAAGTAAGGTACTGGTTGGTGGTGAAGCAATTATGCCGTCATTATGGGAACAGCTAGTAGAGACTGATAAAATACAGTTTTATAATGTATATGGTCCTACAGAATGTACGGTTGATGCAACATGCTATCATATCAAAAAAGATAGTAAGAGAGTAACAATTGGACGTCCATTGCCTAACGTCCAAACTTATGTATTAGATAGTAATAGGTTGCTAGTTCCAGTTGGTGTGATGGGGGAACTTTATATCGGAGGAGTAGGTCTAGCAAAGGGGTACTTGAATCGTCCAGAGTTAACATCCGAACGATTTATTTCTCATCCATTCAAAGAAGGCGAGAGGTTATATAGAACAGGCGATCTTGTGAGATATCTTCCTGATGGTAATATAGACTACTTAGGAAGAATGGATAATCAAGTGAAGATTAGAGGATTTCGAATCGAACTTGGGGAGATTGAGTCGACTTTACAAGAGCATGACTTGGTAAAAGAGGTAGTTGTAATAGTTAGGGAAAATCAGTCGGGAGATAAGAGGTTAGTAGCTTATGTAGTGGGCGAAGGTAGTGTAGAAGAATGGCGAGAGTATCTTAAAACAAAACTGCCAATCCATATGATACCTTCCTACTTTGTCGAAATGAAAGAATTACCGCTAACCATAAATGGAAAGGTTGATCGGAAATCGTTACCTATACCAGATTATCAAGGAATACAAGAAGGCTACGCAGCCCCAAGAAATGAACGTGAACATAAGCTTTCTATCATTTGGGAACGTGTGCTAGGTTCAAAACGTATTGGTATTTATGATAACTTTTTTGAAATTGGTGGAGATTCAATTCTTAGCATTCAGATTGTCTCTCGCGCAAAGCAAGCTGGTTTACAGTTGACACCAAAACAACTATTTGAACACCAAACGATTGCTGAGTTAGCGCAAGTAGTCAAAGAAGAACAAGGTGTACAAGCTGAACAAGGAATTATAACTGGAGAGACGATACTTACACCTATTCAGCAAAGGTTTTTTGCGCAAAATCATCCTAATCCACATCATTGGAATCAATCCATGTTCTTTAGAACGAAAGAAAAATTGGACATAGGATCACTGGNNCTTCTACTTCATCATGATGCCCTGCGTTTAAGATATGAACGTTTACCTAATGGGACTTGGGAACAGTGGAATGAAGGAATTGAAGAACAATTGATGCTGACTGTCATTTCATTAGACGAAGTGCCGGAAGCGGATTGGCATGAAGTTATTCAAA
>DOJM01000530.1:0-2116 GCA_003529225.1 Paenibacillus sp. | reverse complement strand
TCCTTTAATGAGAATGGTGTATTTTGATGAAGGTGAGGAGACTGGTCGATTATTTTGGACAATTCATCACTTAGCCGTGGATGGTGTTTCTTGGCGGATTTTATTGGAAGATTTGCAAACAGCATATACGCAAGCGGTCCAAGGGCAAAAAATTCAATTACCTATGAAGAGTACATCTTTTAAAGAATGGTCGGAGAAATTACAACATTACCCTGAAACTGGAATATCAAAAGAAGTGCTACATTNNGAACAAGACGTAGTTATACTGCCAGTAGATGGTACTATAAGTAATCCAGTAAGCGCAGTAACTGAGGAAATTACTGTGGTGTTAAACGAGAATGAGACCCGTATGTTATTGCAAGAGACTTTAAGCACTCACCGTGTCCAAATCAATGAAGTATTATTAGCAGCATTGGTACAAGCTACAGCAGCATGTACGGGGCAGCCGATACTAAGCGTAGATTTAGAGGGACATGGTCGAGAAGAGATTATTGAAGATGTTGATTTATCGAGAACCGTGGGATGGTTTACAAGTATTTACCCAGTTCATTTAAATATTACTAATGCTAATACGCCAATTGCAGCATTAAAAGCAGTTAAAGAACAAGTTCGCAAAATTCCTAATAAGGGTGTTGATTATGGGGTGTTGCGTTACATGAACACAACAATGTGTGAGCCATTAAGCTCCCAATATACACCGTCTATTAGTTTTAACTATCTTGGACAATTTGACCAAATGTTTTCTAGCGATGCAATGTTTATTCCGGAGAACGAATTTAAGCGTTTAGATCATGCTGCCGGTTCCAAGCNNTGCACTGACCATTTCGGATTTTGCAATGGCTAATCTTAGCCAAGAAGGTTTGACAAATGTACTAAATAAAATGCATCGTGGAAAGAAAAATCAGATTACTGATTTATATCCACTATCACCTTTGCAAGAAGGTATGATCTTCCACACATTGCATGATCAAGGGGATGAACATGTTGCACCGTATATAGTGCAATTGAGTTTTATGATTCAAGGGGAAATGGATATTCCTACTTTTGAGCAGGCGTGGAAATCTGTAATTCAGCGGCATGAAATTTTTCGTACAGCATTTGTATGGGACGAAATTGAAGAACCTGTACAAGTGGTGTATGAAAATATCCCATTTAAAGTGAACAAAGAAGACTGGCGTACAATGACAAGTGAAGAGATAGAGGAAAAAAGAAAAGTCTTTTTGGCATTAGATCGAAAACAAGCCTTCCAATTTGATGAAGCACCATTGATGCGGGTAACAGTCATTCAAGAAGGTGAGGAAGAATATCGGATTGTTTGGACCCATCACCATATTTTACTGGATGGATGGAGTTTACCATTAGTATTTAATGAATTACTTACAGTCTATCAGAAGAGAATGAATGGAGAAGCTGTGAAGTTACCTAAGTCCTCACCATATAAGAAATATATCCAATGGCTAAGAGAGCAAGATAAGGAGCAGGCGGAACAATTCTGGAGAGAGAAGCTAAAAGGTTTTACTGCGCCAACTTTGCTGGGCTTAGAAAGTAAAGAGGAAGAAAAAGGTTACACAGAGAAGGTTACGTATTTATCAGAAGAGCAGACTCAAGCGTTACAAGGATGGGCGAAACGCAATAAACTTACTTTGAGTACAGTAATTCAAGGTGCATGGGCATATCTCATGAGCCGATATAGTGGAGAAAATGACATTGTTTTTGGTGTAACAAGCTCAGGGCGTTCTACGGAGATTATTGATGTTGAAAACATCGTAGGTCCTTTCATTACAACGTCACCGACGCGAATTCAATTGATGGATGATATAAAATTAATAGATTGGTTGCAGAAGATACAAGAGGAAGAGATAGAAAGAAGACAATATGAGTATGCTTCTTTGACAGAGATTCAGGGGTGGAGTGAAGTTCCTAGAGGAATACCGCTGTTCAATAGTTTATATGTGTTTGAAAATTATCCAGTGAAAGAGGAGTCTTCAGAAAATCTGGAAATTGGTGAATTGGAAGGGGTAGAACAAACCCACTACCCATTAGGGTTAGCTGTAGTTCCAGGAATCCAGTTATCGTTAAAGTTAATGTATGACCGTAGTAAGTTTAATAGAGTAAC
>DOJM01000616.1 GCA_003529225.1 Paenibacillus sp. | reverse complement strand
CATGAACTGGCCATCCAGCGGTTTAAAGTGATCATATGCCGCTCGTGCACGATCGGTGGAGCGATCCCGCCAATCCTGTTTGCAATTGTAAACGAAGCAGCGCCAGATGACGATTCCCCCGAAAGGCAATAAAGCTTCAGCCAGCATGTTCGAACCTTCTGCATGATCACGATCATAAGTGAATGGACCTGGACGATTCTCTGAATCAGCTTTTACGAGGTAACCNNTGCCTTCCACCATTGGCGTACATCAGAATCTAACGGATCGGCTGTATTCAATCCGCCGATTTCGATCGGGCTAGCATAGTTAATACTTAGGAACAGCTTCACCCCATAGTTACGAAAGATATCGGCAATCCTCGCGATGTCAGGAAGATAGCGCTCCGTAATAAACATCGTTTCAAACCGATGTACATTGACATTGTTTATAGCAATTGCGTTGATCCCTATCGAAGCGAGCATTCTCGCATAATCTTGCAATCGATCAAAGTCCTTTGTGATTTCGTTATCCGAGTAGAATATGGACTTCCCCGCGTAACCACGTTCGATGCTTCCATCGATGTTATCCCATTGATTCATCATGCGGAGAAGATTTACAGGATTGTCCACCACATCCAACGTTTCGATAGATTGACCCGTTCCAAGCAAACGTAGAAATGCAAATACGCCGTATAGTAATCCCACGGGTGTGGAAGCAACAATTGCAATACAGTCCTTCTCCGTGTTTGTTCGAATGGCATATCCTTCTGATCCAATTGCTGTCCTTGTAGCCTCGCTAAAGGTATGCGTAATCAACGGATGATTACTATCAAACGTACCGATTGCAATACAAGCTTGTTTATCTTTATCCTGAGATTCAGCAATGATAGCTTCTATATCCAGCATTCGTTGTATGCCACGTGTTAGTTCTTGCAAAGCACTTTTGATCACTGGATGATCTTGTTTGACTGTCAAGATGTTATAGCAACAAGGAGAATAGCACTCTCTTACTGCACTCGATTGAATTTATGGATATTCGAGCCAAGCTTTATACCCTGCGTTATGTAATTCTGTCTTTTGTTCTGCCATAATTCGGTGTCCTCCATTAGTGAGTAAGACTTTTTAATCTAGATGTTGCTAGCTGTGCAATGGTTCTCTTATACTTTTGTAAACGATAGGCTATCCGCATCCCTACTAATAGGAGGAACACAATGTGACGTACCATGAACAGCAGGACTTACAACCGTTCCATCTCTATTTTGTATATAAAAGAACAAGTACAAATACAGACGACTATCAAGGTACATTCCATGCTCATCAGGGTGTTGAAATTCTTATTGTTCATGAAGGTAAAGGGACGCTGATTATTGATCAAAATAGCTATGAAATAAAGCCAGGGATGATTTGTATTTTCCAGCCGTATCAACTGCATCATATTCAAATTGAAATCAACGAAGATGTTCCTTTTGTGCGTTCAATTGTGCATTATGAACCCAGCATATTTAAAGCTTATTTTGACAAGTGGCCCATCCTACAAAGCTTTTTTAATCATATTCACGGCGGCAATTCTGCCTCACCCCGATGGTATGAACAGCAGGATCTGCAATCCCTGATAGCTCTTTTGAAGGATCTAGATGAAGCGCTTGCAACTTTGCACAAAAATGATTTCATGGAAGAGGTCTCATTGTTTCTCATCACCTTCCTACATGCTTTAAAGCCGCTTTGGGATACACAGCAGAAGCCGACCTCCATGGAACAATTGCTTCGTAAACCACATCAGGCAGAACGTATTATGGAATGGTTGCAGTTGCATTACAAGGAACCTTTGCGGCTCGAACAAATGAGCAAAGATCTACATCTTTCACCCCATCATTTATCCCACTTGTTCAAGGAATTTACAGGCAGTAGTATTTCCGATTATTTAACGGTCAAAAGAATGCAGGAAGCCGTTCATCTTCTGACTTCAAGCAAATACACGGTTTCGCACATCGCCGAGGAAGTGGGGATTACAAATTGCTCTCATTTTTGCAAATTATTCAAAACCCATTTCGGCACAACACCTAATCAATTTCGGAAGCAATGGCATATGCATCATTGAGTTGTAGCACCTCCCATCCACCGCATTCCTTGATAACATCATATCAAGTTGGTTCGGAAGCAAGTATTCGCATCTTGTGCAAAAATGCCGCTACTTTGCGATTTACACCTAATTGTAAGTTGATTTCAAGTAGTGGAAATCTAGCACTTTACATTTACTGGATTTCGGAGCACAATAATGAGTGAGCGCTCACTCATTATTGTTATAGAGAGCACTCTGTAACACCATTTTGTATCCCAGACTATTCAGAATCGAGGAGATGAATATGGGTTCGGAAGTTCCAGTCATTTCAGTGAGCCATGTTAGTAAAGCCTTTGGAAACAAACAGGTACTCGAGGATATTTCGCTTCAAGTGGTGGGCGCGGAAACCTTCGGCATACTAGGGCCCTCTGGCTCTGGAAAAACAACGCTAGTAAAGCTGCTTACAGGTATCGATGAAGTGACTTCAGGTGAGGTAAAGGTGCTTGGTGTCACCATGCCTAAGTTATCCATGTTGCAGCAAATTGGATACATGGCTCAATCCGATGCCCTATATACGGAACTCAGCGCAAAAGAAAATCTGGAGTTCTTCGCTGCGCTATATGGACTAAAAGGTGCGGAGCGCGGCAAACGCATCAAAGCTGTTATGGAACTAGTAGATCTTCAGGAGCATCTGCGCAAAAGAGTAGATCAATACTCTGGCGGAATGAAACGCCGCCTATCCTTGGCGATTGCGCTGCTCCATGAGCCTCCGCTACTTCTTCTTGATGAACCAACAGTTGGTATCGATCCTGTACTCCGACTATCCATCTGGAAAGAACTAAAAGCGCTGAACGGGAAAGGTACCACGATTGTACTCACTACGCATGTCATGGATGAAGCTGAGAAATGTGATCGACTCGGAATGATCCGTGATGGCAAGCTGCTTGCCGCCGACACACCTGCCGGACTGCTTGAAGCCACTGGCTCAGCTTCTATTGAAGAAGCCTTTCTATATTATGGAGGTGTCCGTTCATGAGAATCCGGGCGATCACCTTACGAATTTTGCGACAATTTATTCATGATAAAAGAACGATGGCATTAATGTTCATTGCACCGCTCCTCGTTCTAAGTTTAATGAGCTTGGTATTCAACGGGGATGCCTACGAGCCAAAAATCGGATTATCCGGTGTGCCACTAAATATCTCAGCTGCGTTAAAAGAAGAAAATACCACAATTAAAGAGTATGCCAGCGAAGAGCTAGGGAAAAGTGCTCTAGTAGAAGGAAAGATTGACGCTTTGATCACTTTGGACGGAAACGTTGGGAATTCAGGAGTCATCCCTCAAGTTTTGTTAGAAGGTAGCAACCCTACAGCCAACAAGGCGGTAATTATGACGCTTCACAAGCTTTCTCAGAAGCTTCTTCCAAGTACAAAGGAACAGCTGCAATTACAGCCCCAGATCAGCTACTTATACGGTTCTGAGAATATGAAGACGATTGACCGCTTCGGTCCGATTATGATTGGTGTATTTGTTTTCTTTTTCGTATTCCTGATTGCCGGTGTTTCTTTCCTGCGAGAGCGGACTACAGGCACCCTTGAACGTTTACTTTCTACTCCTTTAAAAAGATGGGAGATTGTACTCGGGTATGTATGTGGCTTCGGCATTTTTACCGTATTCCAAGCGCTGTTGATCTCGTGGTTTTCCATTCGGATTCTTGGCATTATGATGACGGGAAGCTTTGGTTACGTAATGCTGATCACCTTACTCCTGTCGATGACAGCTTTGACGCTGGGCACGTTACTATCTGCTTTTGCAGCCAACGAGCTACAGATGATTCAGTTCATCCCGCTTATTATCGTGCCTCAAGTTTTCCTCAGCGGACTGTTCCCACTCGACACCCTACCGCTGTGGCTACAGCGCATCGGCTACGCAACCCCAATTTATTATGGATCAGAAGCGCTTATGAACATCATGATCCGTGGCAAAGGTTGGAACTCTATCGCTCTGGATGTCTATGTGCTGATCGGATTTTCACTTTTATTCATGGTGCTGAATGTATTGGCACTGCGCAAACACCGGAAAATGTAGCCACACATCGGTGGAACGAAATGGATTGAATTTGGAGGGTAAATGTAATGAAGGAACACGATTCTGCGGAACAAAATATAGAAGAGCAGTGGATTGAAGAGCTGCTAAACTTAAGTGAAGAGGATAAACTGACACCGAAGCAGATTTCCATTTTGCATGCGGCGATTGAGGTGTTCTCCGAAAAAGTTTACGCTGCTGCTGCGACTAGTGAAATTGCTCAAAAGGCAGGCGTAGCAGAGGGTACGATTTTCCGATATTACAAAACCAAAAAAGATTTACTGCTGTCCATCATTGGTCCCACCATGAGTCGTATGCTCGCTCCTTTTGTACTGCGGAATTTCAACGGCGTACTCGATGTTCCCTATGACAGTTTTGAAGAATTCCTACGATCATTTATCGTCAATCGTCTGGAGTTCGCCCGTAGAAATTTTAAAATGCTAAAGATTCTGATACAGGAGATTCCTTTCCAACCGGTGCTCAGAGAACAGTTCGCAGAAAATATTCTAAGTAAGGTGCTGGAGCGCATCATTGAAATTATTGAGTACTTTAAGGCAAAAGGTGAAGTCATTGAATTACCCACACCCGCTATTCTACGTTTCACTATTTCATCCATTGGTGGGTATTTGCTTAATCGCCTGCTGCTACAGCCGGAAAAGGACTGGAACGACGAGGAAGAGATTAACCTAACGATCCGTTTTATTATGCACGGGATTAGTGGAGTAGCAGCCCCTATTTGATGCGCACGCCCGTTCTGTTATCATAAGGACTATATAATAATCGGACTTTTCGAAGAACAAGTACGAGGAAGGAATTAGGTTATGGGCTTTAGTGTGAAAGAACGGGTAATTAAGTTGCTGTGCGGCAAGTCTATTTTTGAAAAAGGATTGGCTTATTACCAGTCTGGAAGCGTCGATATCATTGATATTGAAGAACGTAATGAATCCATCCCAGATCTGCCCCGATCTCGTTATGAAGCGCTTGTTCAAGGGGGCATTGGCTACGAAGTCACTGTTGTCATCGATATCGACGGTGATGTCACGGCAGAATGCAATTGTCCTGCTTACTCGCATGGAGGGCCTTTCTGCAAACATATCGCAGCCGTACTGATCTCCATTGATGCCCTTGAAACTGCTGGTGAACGGCCAGATTATACTGGAACTTCTCACCTATCTGCTATTGAAGATACTGGAGTCTTAACCCCACGTAATGTTACGGATTCTACGCGAGACATGGGAGGAAGGTCCAGAGACCAGCATCTTGTGAGCAACCTGCTAGGCATGTTCAGTAACCATAAGTCGCGTCCGAGCGGTACTGGAGCTTTTGTGGATAATAGAACTCTGCTAAATGTAGAATTCATCTGCAAGCCATTCAATTACAGCTANNAAATAAGAGGTTTTCTGGAACGTGTACACCGTGGAGAAACCTTCGAATTCTCGAAGCATTTCGTCTATGACCCTGCCATTCACAGCTTTCGGAAGGAAGATAACATTGTTCTCCAGAAGCTAATTGAAATTGTCTTAAATGAAAAAATGTATCGCGATAACATCACTAACTACTCTCCATATGGTGGGAACCTGGGGGGAGATCGCTTGCTGGCTATCCCTCCTTTTTTCTGGGAGACGCTTCAGCCCGCACTTTCAGAGGTTTCGTCGGTATATCTGCAACAAGAAGAGGTATTGTACGAAGGCATTCATATGTCTAATGAAGCTCCCCCCCTTAGCTTTGCGTTCGAGCAAGCCGAAGGTGAAGGATACCATCTGGATATTCAAGGACTGGAGCAAATCTCAGTTCTGGAAGACTACGGACTCGTGCTGTCTGAAGGTAAGCTGTTGAAGCTAACTGCTCAGGAATGCATGCGCCTATCTGAGATGAAAAAAATGCTGGAATCCTCTCGTCGAGATGGCATCGATATTGCCCCCGAACAAATGGAGCCTTTTATGGACAAGGTTATTCCTGGCCTGAAAAAACTGGGAAACGTGCATATCGCCGACTCTATCGCTGATCGAATTGTGCAACACAAGCTTATAGCGAGGCTCTATCTGGACCGTGTGCGAGATCGACTGCTCGCCGGGCTAGAGTTTCAGTATGGTGACATTATCATCAATCCTTTGGATGAAAAAGCCCATGTTCGCGGTACGGACTTGATTCTTATACGCGACGGTGAAGGAGAGGCCCGAATTCTGGAGCTGATGGAGCATGAATCCTTCGCCAAAACCGAAGGCGGGTATATTATGACGGATGAGGACGGTGAGTACGATTTTTTATACCACACGATTCCGTTGCTTGAGCCACTACTAACGGTCTAGGCGACCACCGCTGTTAAAGAAAGACTGTTCACGGGAACCACGCCACCTAAGGTAAGCATTAGTTGGAATGAGAAAACCGACTGGCTTGATTTTAAATTCGACATGGGTGGTATTCCCGAAACTGAGATTGTGATGGTCTTAAAATCACTTCAGGATAAACGTAAATACTACCGCTTGCCCGAAGGGGCACTGCTACCGCTGGAGAGCGAGGAGCTCCAAGAAATCATCACCTTTATGAACGAGATGGGCATCCGAGAAGGTGAGATAAAAGGTGTGCAATTTTCTTTACCAGTCGTTCGTGGGTTACACTTAACCTCTTCCGATTCTCAAAGTGACTCAGTCAAACTGAGCAGATCCTTTAAAAGATTACTTGCGAATATGCACAATCCTGAGAACCTTGACTTCCCTATACCAGAGAGTCTGGCTCCTGTGCTCCGGGATTATCAGCAGTATGGATTTCAGTGGCTGAAGACGCTGGCCCATTACCGTTTCGGGGGGATTTTAGCGGATGATATGGGTCTTGGCAAAACGCTGCAGAGTATCGCTTTTCTGCTCTCTGAGCTTCCGGATATTCGTCAGAGTGGTCTGCCCGCTCTTATTGTCGCTCCTGCCTCTCTCACCTACAACTGGCATAATGAGCTTAAGAAGTTCACGCCTGAGATTAAGGCTGTTATTGCAGATGGAAGCTTAACGGAACGCGGTCGAATTTTAAAAAATGCAGCGAAGGCGGATGTAATCATCACCTCTTACCCACTGCTTCGCAGAGATGTTCAGTTGTATGCTAAGAAATCTTTTCATACCCTGATTCTCGATGAAGCGCAAACCATAAAGAACCATACTACTCAGACCGCCCAAGCTGTAATGGCTCTTCAGGCAAGGCATCGTTTTGCACTTACTGGAACTCCTGTTGAGAATGCGCTAGAAGATCTTTGGTCCATCTTCGGCACTGTGTTTCCTGGGCTGTTTCCAGGTAAGAAGGCTTTTCACGATTTGCCCAGGGAAACTATCGCTAAACGGGCACGTCCCTTTTTGCTGCGGCGCTTAAAGAGTGATGTATTAAAAGAATTGCCTGAGAAAATCGAATCACTCCAAGCCTGTGAGCTATTCCCTGAGCAGAAGAAGTTATATGTCGCTTATCTCGCCCGTTTGAAAAAAGAGGCGCTAAAGCATCTGACCCAGGATAGTTTCGGTAATAATAATCGGATTAAAATCCTTGCTGGTCTCACCCGTCTGCGCCAGCTATGCTGTCACCCGGCTCTATTTGTGGATGGGTATGAAGGAAGCTCTGCCAAGTTCGAGCAGCTGTTTGAAGTCATAGAGGAATGCCGCAGTTCGGGCAAACGTATGCTAGTATTCTCCCAGTTCGCAGAAATGCTTGGTTTGATTGGACGTGAACTCGGATATCAAGGTATTCCATATTTTTACCTAGACGGTCAAACGCCTGTGTCTCAGCGGGTAGATTTATGTAATCAATTTAATGAAGGAGAGCGGGATATTTTCCTGATCTCCTTAAAAGCTGGCGGAACCGGACTCAACTTAACAGGGGCAGATACTGTAATTCTATACGATCTATGGTGGAACCCTGCCGTCGAACAGCAAGCTGCAGATCGGGCTCACCGAATCGGACAGAAAAAAGTAGTTCAAGTCATTCGGCTCGTCACCCAAGGTACGGTGGAAGACAAAATGTATGAGCTGCAACAGAAGAAAAGGAACTTGATCGATGAGGTAATTCAGCCAGGTCAGGAAGGGTTGTCTACCCTTACCGAACAAGACATCCGAGAAATTCTGATGATTTAAATAAAGGGATATCCTCTAGCCATACGGCTTTTGGGATATCCCTATTTCTGTATTCATCATTATACGATGGTAACTCCTGCACTACCGTACCCGGCAATCGTTGTCGCAACGTCGACTCCATCTATGACTGATGCACTAAAGACTAATAATAAGCGTTCTCCAAGAGTCACAGGGATACTCAAACCTGTGGTTGTTCCCGAGCTAATCGTACCAAGAGCAAGTATTCCTTGTAGGGAAGGACTTAATGTTACTACAGCCCCAGGTACTGCTGTAAAGATATTATTAGGTGTAGAAGAACTAAATAAACTAGCTGTTATTGATAATGTAGAACCCAATAAACTAAGTGCAGTTGTAGTGCTGAAATAGGCCGCTAAAGAGGTAATCGTTCCGGTGCGTGGAACGGAGAATGCAAAGTTCAACAAGGTTCCAGCCGCACCTGTAAGATCTATCGTACCGCCAGTAACACTTATATTGGTTGCACTGCTTCCGAATCCTATGATACTCGAAGTATTCAATAAGCCTCCCAATACAGTTGTCATGGCTACAGGAAGGCCCGAAGCATAAGGAATGATTGCACCTGAACCAGCAGGCCCGGTCGCTCCGGTTACGCCTGCACTTCCCGTCGCTCCAGTTGCTCCGGTGGCTCCTGAATAACCTATATTTTCACCATACAATTCAGAGTAGACTAGCCGATGAGCAGTCACTAATTGGCCTGTGCTGCTTTTCCCCCNNATCTTTCGTTAATACTTCATTAGGTCCCACAGTATAAAGCTCACTAATATAGAGTGTTCTTGTACCGTTCATATAATATCCTTCGACTTGAATCAACGACACAGTGACATCACTCTGATTAACAAGTTTAATAGTAACAAGCTGAGTGGGTCTTTCACCGCTTACCAGATTGTTTTCTATAGGTCCAGTAGATAAATAACTCAAGTTCTCAACTCCTATTATTTTAAAATTGATTGCCTACAACAAGATTGTCATGCAAAAAAATTCTGAAGCCTATTATATTTTTAAAAGTAAAATTTACGGCTCTTAATAGTAATATTCTTATCCCGTATTAATGTGTGGACATCCAACAAAAGCTACTGCTACACATATTGAATATTTTAAAAGAATCTGGAAATATATTAATATTCATAGATTGTAAATCTCAGGAGCAGTACTCCGTTCTGCCCACAACTTGTCCCGTTAACAAAAAAGAGGATAGCTCAGGAAGCCATCTTACGGCTACTGAGCATCCTCTTTTTTCACAATCAAACTCAGAGATAAATTTACGTCAATTCATGAACAGACCAAACTATACCCGAAGTATTGGCACCGCCCAGATTCAAAGGAACCGTCAAGCCATTAGAAACATAGAACAAGCCGATAACATCACCTGCAGTTAGTGCAAATTCTCCAGCCAGCGTTACAGTCCCATTTCCCAAAATTGCTCTCAAAGTTAGAACAAGCGCAACATTCACATCCAACACAGGAAATAATCCACTTACCAGATTTGTTGAAGTAGGAGAAGTTCTTTGAACTACAAAAGCTGGATTGATCCCACTGCCAAGACTAATTGAGATTGAGGCAGTTGTGGAATAGTTAATGGTCGCTTCAATAGAATATCTCCCCGTTGCCGGAACTGTGTAATTTCCCGTAACTGGGTTAAAGGAAGGATCAGTATAGAAGGGAGAAGCCACAGACCATCCCGTCAGTTGGGAAGAAGTAGAAACTGACAAAGATGACAGGAACGCAGAGAATCCCTCAGCTTGAATGTTCGGACCTGTTGCTCCTGTCACTCCGTCTGCT
>DOJM01000615.1:4533-9376 GCA_003529225.1 Paenibacillus sp. | reverse complement strand
AAGAGAGCGCTACAACCGCAAACAGAAGGGAGCCGCTGCTGAAGACGGGGCTGTGCAGTACTTATCTACTTGCGGGTACAAGATATTAGAACGAAATTGGCGTTGTCGAACCGGAGAACTTGATATTATTGCGGAGAACGAAGGCTGTATTATTATTGTTGAAGTTCGCAGTCGTAGTGGAGAGCTATATCAAGGGACTCCGGAGGAATCAGTGAATACTCGAAAAATACATCAAGTGCGAAATACAGCACAGGTTTATTTGCATATGAAAGGTTATGATGATCGAAGAGTAACTTTTGACGTCATTAGCATTTTACTGAATGAAGATTTAAGTATCGCTTCTTTGGGGCATATACGTGAGGCTTTTTAAGCTGCACCCCATATTCTCACGCCATTCATTATGGGCACTGGCATTCTTGTGAAAAAAGTCTTTACATAGCCTCCGCACATTGGGTCATTTCTCAAAAGAAATGGGTAAACATTAGAGTAACTTTTTAATGTCATCATGAGGAGGGCTGTTTAAGTGAAGAATAAACCTTTTGAAATGCAGGTTAGTTTTGCTTGCCAATATTGCCAGCAGAAGATTGAAGTGAAATTTACCGCAGAGCCAGTATCCGTTGTCTGTTGTGCAAATTGCAATAAGAACTTCACGGTTATGCGGCCCACTATAGCTGAGGAAATATTAATCGATTGGAAAAATGAGGCGCTATTTCAAAAAATCCGTGCTGATAAATCACAAAATAGCAATAACAGTCTCTTAGCGCTTGTTGTAAAAGTCATAGAGCTTCTTACATGGCGTGATAAAGGAAATGGACAGGTAGAAGCGATTAAAGAGATGCGTGGCTGGCTCATTGAGAATGAAGAGACTCCCCCTCTAGCTGAACTGATCCAGAGCGATAATAAAAAACGATCACATAAGCGGCGTGACTGGAGATAATCATACAAACTATGATCAAAAAAGAAAGAAGGGTGAACATGGCTAACGTTTTTTTTACATCCGACCATCATTTTGGGCATAAGTTGATTATTGATTTTGAATCCAGACCCTTTAAAGATGTGGGGCAAATGAATGAAGCCATGATTGAGAGTTGGAATTCGGTAGTGAATCCGGATGATACAGTGTTTCATTTGGGAGACTTTTCGTTTCTTAATAAGGAAGCGACATGTGCTATTGTAGAGAGGTTACATGGCTATAAGATTCTAATTCTCGGCAATCATGATCGGGGACGCGGTCGGGATTGGTGGCTTGAAGCAGGCTTTGACGAGGTTAGTGAATATCCGTTGATTTATAAGGATTTCTTTTTTCTCTCTCATGAGCCTATGTATATGAATAAACATATGCCTTACGTAAATGTGCATGGTCATATTCACGGACAAAAATATGAAGGAAAGAATTATTTTAACATTTGTGTAGAGCATTGGAACTATAAACCGTTGACTTTTGAACAGATTAGGGACTCTGTCATAGTTAGTGAAGAAGGTTAATGTAGGTCTATGGGGTTATAACTGCGCATTTATGCAATGTGATATTTATTTATTATTCTTGATTACGCTAAGATTCCCTATATATAATGAGATATAATAGCTAATTTATAACCGGAAAATAAGGAAGCACCTTTTTTCTTGAAGATTTGACACCCAAACAGGGGTGTATTTCAGGAGAAGAGGTGTTTTTATGTATGGAAAAATGCATAGTGCATGTCTGTATGGAATTGAAGGGGTAATGATAGGTGTTGAAATTGATCTTGCGAATGGATTGCCGCAGACGAATATCATTGGTCTGCCTGATTCTGCAATTCGTGAGGCAGTAGAACGAGTAAGAGCCGCTATTAAGAACTGTGGTTATCGTTATCCCCAGCAGCGCATTACGATAAATCTGGCACCAGCCGACTTACGAAAAGAAGGCTCTGCCTTTGACCTTGCGATTGCTCTGGGGATACTGATAACTAGTGGTCAACTGATAATGCCCTCAGCCAATGAGGTGCTTTTTATTGGAGAGCTTGCGCTTGACGGTAGTCTGCGTCCAGTATCGGGTGTTCTACCAATGGTGGAAGCTGCGCGTAAAAATGGATTTAAGGCTGTACTCCTTCCCGAAGGGAACGCTGCTGAGGCAGCTTTGATCAGTGGCATAAGTATATACGCAATCGACCATTTGTGCGCATTACCGAACCCGGAAGAATCACCGTTCAATTCAGCTAAGGGGATAAAAGGGGAAGACGAACAGAATCAACGAAGTGGTGGAGTTTCCGAAGATATGCCTTCTTTATCATCTCTTCCTTTTCCTGTAACTGTGACCAAGGGGATAGATGCTAATGACCGACCTTCGGTTCTTGTCCTTTCTTTGGAACATCTTAAATATACCCCAGTTTACGGTACTTCTGAGGACTCCTCATATGGAATGAACGAGATGATGGATGATTACAGTGATGTGCTAGGGCAACAACATGTAAAAAGAGCCCTAACCATTGCGGCAGCAGGCATGCATAATATATTGCTCATCGGTCCACCCGGAACAGGGAAGACGATGCTGATTAAACGCCTTCCAAGCATCCTTCCGAAATTGTCTGAGAGTGAGGCTCTTGAAGTAACCAAAATTTTTAGCGCAGCCGGAACTTTGAAAGATGCCCACAGCGGCTTACTGCGTAGTCGTCCTTTTCGCTCTCCCCATCATACAATATCTGCCGCAGGCCTTATTGGGGGTGGAGGCATTCCAAAGCCGGGAGAAGTTAGTCTTGCACATCGAGGGATTCTCTTTCTAGATGAATTGCCCGAATTCTCTCGGAATGTACTTGAAGTGTTGCGCCAGCCGCTCGAAGACGGGGTTGTTACCATAAGTCGTGCTCGAGCTTCCTTTACCTATCCTGCGAAATTCATGCTGGCCGCATCGATGAATCCCTGTAGCTGCGGTTATTTTGGGAGTAACCTTTCTCAACAACATTGTACATGCAGCCCCGCTAGGATTGCCCAATATCGCGCAAAGATATCAGGACCCTTATTGGATCGTATTGATTTACAGGTGGATGTNNATCGGCAGGGGCCTGTTCTATCTTCGGCTGAGATGTATGTAGAGGTGATGGCGGCACAGGCGATACAGGCTAAACGGTTTAAGCGCTTGCCTATTTCTTGGAATAGTGAACTTTCCGGCGCTTCCCTTCGGAGATATGCAAGTCTTAGCCGTGAAGGTGCCCAATTGTTGTATGACATTCTGGAGAATTTAGGTTTAAGCATGCGAGCGCATGATCGAATTATTAAGCTATCCCGTACAATAGCTGATCTGGAAGGCGCACCGGATATTACTTCCGCGCATCTTGCGGAGGCTGTGCAGTACCGTAATTTAGACCGGCAGGCGATGACAGAAGAATAAACTAAATAGAGCAGCAATTCCCATTATTGGCGAATTGCTGCTCTATATTTTGGGTTATTGATTCCACCCTAAGGGTGTTTATAATACTTTCTTACAGCACATTCAATTCTACAGCGATATTGCCGCGGGTTGCGCGGGAGTATGGGCAAGCGCCATGAGCAGCTTCTACTAAAGAGGTTGCGGTTTCTCTGTCGACGCCTTTAACTAGCACATCAAGCTTAACGGCTATGCCAAAACCTCCATCTTCAACTTTACCGAAGCTGACTGTAGCCGTTACTTCACTACCTTCAATTTTCACCTTTCCGAGTCGAGCGACCATGTTTAGTGCACTATCGAAACAAGCGGAATATCCAGCTGCAAATAATTGTTCAGGATTGGTACCATCTCCACCGGCACCTCCCATTTCGCGTGGTGTACTGATTGTAAGATTGAGCTTAGGGCTTTCTGATTCGATAAAACCGTTTCTTCCTCCTACGGCTTTAACAGTGGTTTCATACATTTTTTGCTGGATGGTCATCATTTTGTATCTCTCCAATTCATAATTAGTTTGTGTACAATCTAATTTATCACAATTAATTATAATGTCAAATTAATTTTTTGCTATTAACATGATGTTATGAGTGAATTATGATAAAATAAGGGCATAAGGCAGGTGAATAAGATATGAAAATGAATGAAGAAGATATGCAAAAGATGACGACTACACCTGAGCTGCTGATTGAGAATCAACTCTGTTTTACGATTTATGCTTGCTCTCGTGAGATCACAAAGCTGTATCAACCTTATTTGGATAAGATCGGTTTAACATACTCGCAATATCTAGTAATGCTTGTGTTATGGGAACGGCAGCAATGCACGGTTAAAGAAATTGGTGAGGCGCTATTCTTGGATTCGGGTACGCTGACACCTCTTTTAAAACGTCTACAAGCTGCAGGGTTGATCGTGCGTGAACGTTCGACACAAGATGAGCGAAAAGTTCTGATTTCACTAACGGAACAGGGCTGGGCACTTCAAAGCAATGCGGCTTGTATTCCTGGAAAAATGATGGAAGAAACGACTATGTCCGGCGATGAGACTGTAGAGCTGCTTGAGCAGTTCAAAAGCTTGTTAAATCGTGTTCATGAGGCGAACACTCAAGATAGTAAAAAGTAAGTATGATCAGGAGTCTGTGCGATCGTTCGCATTCCGGCATGAAATCAAGCGAAAAAATGTGTATAAATCATGAATATATTTAAGGAAAGCGTTTTAAAAACATGTTACACTATTCTGGGTTCCTTTATATGGCATATAGGTAAGTATAAGCTTAGTCTTATAGATTTACTCAATGTCTCTCACAGAAATAAGGCCATTCTTTTACGAGTGGTAGAGCAGTTTCTGTTGGTTCCGGAATAGTGCTGCATGTTTAGCATCAGCCTATCCCTAACCCCGCGGCAATCAAAACGGAAGGCGAGATGACAACAGGCTGCCTGCCTGAGTCAC
>DOJM01000615.1:4158-4392 GCA_003529225.1 Paenibacillus sp. | reverse complement strand
TGCAGGTGGACGCGGTAAAGCTGGAGGTGTAAAGGTTGCTAAGAATATCGATGAAGTGCGTACTTACGCAAGCGAAATTCTCGGCAAGACCTTAGTTACTCACCAGACTGGTCCGGAGGGTAAGGTAGTAAAACGGCTGCTCATTGAAGAGGGCTGTCAAATTGTCAAAGAGTATTATATCGGTATCGTTGTTGATAGAGGAACCGGTCGAGTGGTTATGATGGCATCTGAAGA
>DOJM01000615.1:3787-4047 GCA_003529225.1 Paenibacillus sp. | reverse complement strand
GGGCAAGACTGTGAAATTCATGCAAGCGCTATATCTAGCTTTTGTGGATAAAGATTGCTCTATTGCCGAAATTAACCCATTGGTAGTTACTGCGGATGGTAATGTAATGGCTCTAGATGCTAAATTGAATTTTGACCCCAATGCTTTGTTCCGACACAAGGATATACAAGAGCTTCGGGATCTAGATGAAGAAGATTTGAAAGAAATCGAAGCCTCAAAGTATGATCTGAGCTATATTGCGCTTGATGGCAATATTGGTT
>DOJM01000615.1:0-3695 GCA_003529225.1 Paenibacillus sp. | reverse complement strand
TAATATTTTCGGCGGTATTATGCGCTGTGACGTTATTGCTAACGGTGTTGTGGAAGCGGCAAGTCAATTGGGATTGACTAAACCGCTTGTCGTACGTCTTGAAGGAACAAATGTTGGATTGGGTAAGCAAATCTTGGCTGGATCGGGACTTAACATTGTAGCTGCTGATTCTATGGCGGACGGTGCCCGTAAGATTGTATCTCTTGTGCAATAATGGCTCGGAAGTTGAAGCCAGTTATCGTATTTGACAATATAAGTAGGGATGTGACTTAAGGCATGAGCATTCTTGTAGATAAAAATACGAAAGTTATCACGCAAGGTATTACGGGATCAACGGGCTTGTTCCATACTAAGGGTGCGCTTGATTATGGAACTCAAATGGTTGGAGGAGTAACGCCGGGTAAAGGTGGAACAACAGTTAATATCACCCTTGAAAATGGCAGTGAAGTTAGTCTTCCGGTATTTGATACAGTTGCAGCTGCTAAAGCAGCTACTGGTGCAACTGCTAGTGTGATTTATGTACCGCCAGCATTCGCAGCAGACTCCATCATGGAGGCTGTAGATGCAGAGCTGGATTTGGTTATCTGTATTACTGTAGGTATTCCTGTGCTTGATATGGTAAAGGTCTCACGTTATATGGAAGGTCGTTCTACAGTGTTGATCGGTCCAAACTGTCCGGGCGTTATCACTCCTGGAGAGTGTAAGATTGGAATCATGCCTGGTTATATTCATATGCCTGGTTATGTAGGAGTGGTCTCGCGTAGCGGAACGCTAACCTATGAGGCGGTTCATCAGCTGACCACGCGTGGAATCGGGCAATCTTCGGCTGTAGGTATTGGCGGAGACCCGGTTAAAGGCTCTGAATTTATTGATATTTTGAAGCTGTTTAATGAAGATCCGGGTACGAAGGCCGTTATCATGATTGGAGAGATCGGTGGAACGGCAGAGGAAGAAGCAGCAGAGTGGATTCGTGAACACATGACCAAGCCAGTTGTAGGCTTCATTGGAGGAGCAACTGCACCTCCAGGCAAGCGTATGGGGCATGCTGGTGCTATCATTTCTGGAGGGAAAGGTACAGCTAGCGAAAAAATTGCTGTACTGGAGGCTTGTGGAATCAAGGTAGCCCCTACACCTGCTGAAATGGGTTCGACACTCGTAAGTGTGCTTGAAGAGCGCGGTATTCTCAATGCTTTTACATCACACTAATTAGTGTAGTTAAGACAGAGAAATCACTCCACGTAGTGAGGTTATTTCGTGTATAATTAATTGAAGAGGTAAGCAACCTTTTGTTCCTATTTAGGGATGAAAGGTTGCTTTTTTTATTTTAAATAGAAATTTATTGAATTTAAAGAAATGCTTGCGTTTTCAAGATGTGTAACACAAAATAGGGAAGGCTAGGCCTTCCATGTTAAGGGGCGAAAAATGCTATGGAAGAACGGGAACTACTATTCGGCTTTAATGAAGTGGAAGGCATTGGCTGGAAAACTATCGACAAGATTCGCAGAGCTGGGCTTTTGTCAGAAAAAGCATTCTCTTGTAGCTCTGAAGACTGGGAAAAGGTTGGGTTGAGCGAAAAAATGTCGATTCAACTTGCCTCCATATATACGTTGGAGTGGATAGCAAACCGCCGATTACTAATGGAAGAAAGTGCTGTGAACATGGTTACGATTTTTGATGCAGACTATCCACATTTATTGAAGGAGACGGCTCAGCCACCATGGATTCTTTATTATCGTGGGCGTTTGGATCTGTTATCGACACCCAGTGTAGCGATGGTCGGCACTCGTGTACCAACAGCTTATGGACGGAAGGTAGGGGAGATCCTTACGAAAGAGCTTAGTGAAGCAGGTCTAACAGTGGTTAGCGGATTGGCTCGGGGGATTGATAGCGTTTGTCATGAAGCTGCGCTAAGAAGCTGTGGAGGCACAATAGCGGTAGTGGCTACAGGACTTGATCGGGTCTACCCGCCTGAGAATAAGGAGCTTGAGCGATTGATTTCCCGTGATGGGCTAGTGCTAACAGAGTATCCCCTTGGAACCAAAAGTCATCCAGGGTTATTTCCACAGCGCAATCGAATTATTGCAGGCCTCACATACGGGACAGTGGTCGTAGAGGCGGATAGTAGAAGTGGATCACTCATTACCGCAGATGCAGCCTTGGAGGCAGGACGGGATGTTTTTGCAGTACCTGGACCTATTACATCTCCAAAAAGTAGAGGTGCCCTTGATCTGATTAAACAGGGGGCAAAGCTGGTAACTGGTGCACTAGATATTTTAGAAGAATACCCTTCTGTTCTCCCGACAAACCTCTCAAAAACGGGTGAAAGCGGTCCCCAAAAACAGGTAGCTGACGATTTGTTAATTGAAAAGAAATTGACAAATGAGGAGTTACACCTATACCATATACTGCATCAAGGACCTTTTATTTTGGACGATCTGCTTGNNCATTCAGTTCTGTTATCTTTAATCATAAAAAAAGCGGTAGCACAATTACCAGGAGCTATTTATAAGGTAATTTAATATAGAGGTACGAGTGTTAACGAGGAGGAAGAGTTTATGGCAGATGCATTAGTAATTGTCGAATCGCCAGCAAAAGCGAAGACAATTGGCAAATATCTAGGTAGCAAATATATTGTTAAGGCATCTATGGGACATATTAGGGATTTGCCGAAGAGCCAAACCGGTGTCGAGGTTGATAATAATTTTAACCCTAAATATATTACTATCCGTGGTAAAGGTTCTATATTGAAGGAATTGAAAGACGCTAGTAAAAAAGTGAAAAAAGTTTATCTCGCAGCTGACCCTGACCGCGAAGGAGAAGCGATCGCCTGGCACCTGGCGCATGCATTAAATTTGGATCAAACACAGGAATGCAGAGTTGTATTTAATGAAATCACTAAACAAGCTGTAAAGGATGCTTTTAAGACTCCGCGCAAGATTAACATGGATCTTGTGAATGCACAGCAGGCCAGACGCATACTGGATCGGCTAGTAGGTTACAAGATTAGCCCCCTATTATGGAAGAAAGTCAAAAAAGGGTTATCCGCTGGACGTGTTCAATCTGTAGCTGTCAAAATCATAATGGATCGTGAGAATGAAATCTCCGCTTTTGTACCTACTGAATATTGGAGTATTACGGCTAAACTTGGGATTCGAGATTCTGTCTTTGAAGCTAAGTTTCATAAGCTGAATGGTGTGAAGAAAGAACTTAATCAAGAGAGCGATGTTCAAGAGATCCTTGAGGCAATCAAGAACGCAGCTTTTAAGGTAAGTAATGTGAAGGAGAANNGGAAGCTGCTCGTAAGCTTGGATTCCGTGCAGCTAAGACAATGTCTGTTGCCCAGCAATTATACGAAGGTGTGGAGCTTGGTAAAGAGGGAACTGTAGGTTTGATCACCTATATGCGTACGGACTCGACACGTTTATCTGTCACTGCACAGGATGAAGCTAAAGAGCTGATTACTGCTAAGTATGGTGAAGAGTTCTTACCCGAAGCCCCTCGCCAGTATTCGAAGAAAGCGGCTGGAGCGCAAGAAGCGCATGAAGCGATTCGACCAACTTCAGCACTTCGTGAACCGGAAATGGTCAAAGAGTTCTTAAGCCGGGATCAATTCCGTCTTTACAAGCTGGTATGGGAGCGGTTCGTATCCAGTCAAATGGCTTCGGCTCTTCTTGATACACTCTCGGTTGATATTG
>DOJM01000014.1 GCA_003529225.1 Paenibacillus sp. | reverse complement strand
CCTATATTTGTGGGCTTTTTTATTTTTTATCGTAAAATATAACCCCCATCCGGAAACAAAGTACTTCCTGTTGTATAGTTATTAGTCATCAAATAAATGGTTGTATTTGCTGCTTCGTCCGCATGGCCAACTCTGCCAAGGATATTCATATTCGTATATTCGTCGTATGACTTATCTCTAGTTTCCTGTTCGGCACCTTCCCAATTGAAGTTGGTATGGATGGTCCCTGGAGAAATGACATTTACCCGAATCGGAGCTAATTCTACAGCTAATGCTTTTCCCAGACTCTCAATCGCGCCGTTGCAAGCTGCATAGGAGGCACCGTCTGCAAGTGGTCGTTGACTGAATGCGCCAGACATCAGAACAATAGAGCCTGTTGGATTTATATATGGGATCGCGTATTTCACAGCATTATATTGGGGCCAGAACTTTGCATTAAAGCAGCTATGCGCAATCTCTAAACTTGAAGTAATCGGTTCTCTAACATAGGAGGCACCCGGAGTAAATAAATGATCGAATTTCCCGATCTTCTCGAAAAAAGACTTCAAGTCCGCTTCATTTTGATTATCTAGTGAATGAATTTCGGTAGACTCGGACCCTAGAAAATGTTGAGCCTTCTTTAATTTATCTTGTGACCGTCCACCAATTATGACATGTGCGCCTTGTTCAACCGCTTGTTTGGCAGTAGCTAGACCGATCCCCGAACTCCCACCGATGATGACGATGCGTTGATTTTTTTATGAAATAGTAGACATGTGTATCTTCTCCGTGACTGTTTTGGATAGCATGTGTGGCTGGGGGAGGAAACATCAGGAGTATTTAAATAATACAATTAAGTAAGGGGCCGGACATTATTTTAAATACTATTTTGCAGGACCCAACGGGTCAAGCCTACAAGACGCTGATTCAGGTAGCTATGGAAGTGTGTGATGATTTTATTTTGGTCAAACGTGATCAGATAGAGTTAGAGCCAGAAGGATATGAACTATTGGGACGGTTACAGCCTTTTTTCAAAGAGATCGTCAAAGATGATTATTGGCCGGGGACTCGGCTTATGGGGCATTATGCAGATGTTTATTTTTTTAGATGTTCACCGGATGCGGTCGATATTTTACTATCCTATTCTACGAGCTTGTACTCATGGGTGCAGACTAGGGTGCCCGATGATCTTTGTTTTTTAAGACAGGGGCAACCGTGGTTAATCAATACAGCTCATGAGCGAGAAAGCCAAATTGTAACTGATGTAGAAGAGGAGCTTAACAGACTAGAAGAGAGCGGACTATTGTTCCGTGACTTATCTGTGNNTTGTCCTGTAAATTCTCTTGTAGACCAACGGAAGGCATAAGATTGAAGAACCTCAGACTGACCGAAATGGAAGGGAAATTTGCGGGATTAATAGTCTAGAATATACCTTCCAAACGGTCTTTCCGAGCATGGAAAAGCTTATATCATCAAACACTAGCAAGTGCATATTCACAGGTATGATCACATCATAAAACCCCTTGCATTTGCGGTTCTGTGTATACATTGGTTTAATCCAGTGGTTTGGCTTGCTTTTTATCTGATGTGTGATGATATGGAGAAGTCCTGTGACGAAAGCGTCATAAGACAGATGGGTAGTGGAATCAAAAAGGAATATTCGATCTCACATTTGTCCCTATCTACTGGAAGACGATTTATTGGTGGTTCACCGCTTGCCTTTGGCGAGAGCAACACAAAAGGACGAATTAAGAATATTTTAAATTATAAAAAACCTGCCTTTTGGGTTGTTCTAGTCGCAATCTTTGTCGTGGCAGCGCTGTGTGTAGGACTCATAAGTAATCCGAAAAATGAGTCATTAACTGTAAAGGATTATACCGAGCAATTTATGGATCAGAACATTACGAGCTATGAGAACCGTACAGATATAAAAATAATTAACAGTCCAATTACTAGGCTTGAAAAAAAAGCATCGTTAGATGATATACTTGCAACCCCTTTAGAAATCTGGAGTCTAGAATATCGCCTGAAACCGGATGATCAAACTAAAGCTGACGATGACGGGAAATATGGTCGATGGTTTTATCACCGAAGAAGGAAGCATAGGAAAACCGATACTTATTTTTTCCATTATGAATTCAACACCACAATATTTGGGCGTAATCAGGAGTGGAGAGAATGACATATCCACACCAGCCGGTCAGGAAATGGCAGTGTGTGTGTATCGGCGCTGGCTCGTTTACGTTACCGTCGGCAAATTGTATTCGGGTTTTCACATACATTTGTCCGTAGGCTCNNGCACATTGTATTCGATTTTTCGCATACATTTGTCCGTAGGCTCGACTAAAACATGTATTTCGAAGGATTTAAGGTCCGCTCGGTCCGTCATCCCAAAGAGGCGTGTGCTTAATTAAAAACTGGGCTCCCCATGGCCAGCAGTTGAATATAGGGCCATCCCTTGAATTCATTTCACATTTCTCCGCAATCTAGAAATTTTAAAAATTCTATTATAGCAAGCATAAACGCCTTCGGTGTCCTTATA
>DOJM01000535.1:4007-4927 GCA_003529225.1 Paenibacillus sp. | reverse complement strand
GTTTCTCTTTGACTCACATTACGATCCTTACAAAGGCGTTATCGTCTATGTACGCGTAATGGACGGGAAGATCCGTGCGGGATCGAAGATTAAGATGATGGCAACTGAGAAGACCTTCGAGGTTATTGAAGTTGGCGCATTTATGCCGCGTATGACCATTGTCGATGAATTGAACATCGGGGATGTTGGATTTATCGTTGCTGGGATCAAGCATGTTGGAGATACCCGTGTCGGTGATACTGTCACTGACGCAAAGAATCCTACTGCTGAGCCGCTTCCAGGTTATCGTAAGATCAACCCAATGGTATATTGCGGGTTGTATCCGATTGAGACCTCCGATTATAACGATCTTCGTGAGGCACTGGAGAAGCTCCAACTTAATGATGCTTCGCTAAGCTTTGAGCCGGAAAGCTCGAGCGCGCTTGGATTTGGTTTCCGTTGCGGATTCCTTGGACTCTTGCATATGGAGATCATTCAAGAGCGGATTGAGCGCGAGTTCAATCTGCCGCTAATCACAACAGCACCGAGTGTTATTTACCGAATTATGCTGNNNCCGGAAATCGGAACGATTGACTACATTGAAGAGCCATATGTTAAAGCAGCAATTATCGTGCCTAATGACTTTGTAGGTACCGTAATGGAGCTGTGCCAGAACAAACGTGGCGAGTTCGTAAATATGGAGTATCTTGATACGAATCGTGTAACGATTACTTACGAGATTCCACTGTCTGAAATCGTTTATGATTTCTTTGATCAGTTGAAATCAGGTACAAAAGGTTACGCATCCTACGACTATGAAATTTGCGGGTACCGTCGTTCGAATCTGGTCAAGATGGATATCTTGCTTAACAATGAGCAGGTTGATGCCTTGTCCTTTATCGTTCACCGTGATCGTGCATACAACCGCGGACGTATCATTT
>DOJM01000535.1:0-3981 GCA_003529225.1 Paenibacillus sp. | reverse complement strand
CGTACTTGCTAAATGTTATGGCGGTGATATTTCGCGTAAGCGGAAGCTGCTTGAGAAGCAAAAAGAAGGTAAGAAACGCATGAAGCAAGTAGGTAGTGTAGAGGTACCACAAGAAGCATTTATGGCAGTACTGAAGATCGACGAGTAGAAATTAGGTAGAGCCGGGAGAATATCCCGGCTCTATTTTTTTGAGCAGGAGAAGATTACAATAGGGTGGAAGGATTGTAAGCACATACAAAGTAAGGGGAGTCCTCGTTTGAAACGATTATATTTGAGACTTACACCTAGTACCTTTAAGAATCGGATTTTGTTAGCTTTTTTACTATTGGTATTAACACCAATTGCCGTACTTGTTCTGTATAACTTCAAAGAAACAGAACAAATGCTGCAGGATAATGCGGAAACGAAGAACATGGAGCAGTTGATTGGTATTAAGAATGGTTTTGTCGATCTAATGAGTCTCGTTATGAAAACAGGGTTATTACTCGAACAGGATACGACGATCTTATCAATAATGAAGAATCCTGAGCAATCTGACGAAATCACGAGAAAAAAGCTCGTTGAAAGCAAGTTTGGAGCGATTGAAAATACATTCTTCATGAGTGGAGCGACGGTTTATTATACTTTAATCGACCTCCATGGAAACGCATACACTTCTTTTATGCCGAAGGATACCTTGAGCTATGACGAAATTCAATCAGAGGATTGGGTTCAAGCGTTGAAGCAAGAAGGGTCAAATCGATATATATGGAATCCGAATGACAGGAATAATGTTGTTCGGGAAAGTACAACAAGTAATAAAATGCTTAGTCTCTATGAGGTTATGCGTGACAATGCCTTGAATATTTACGCCTATGCAAGACTGAGTATCGATTACGAGGAGTGGTTCACTAGATCGGTCTTAGGGAGTAGACAGGAAGGGTCCTTTTTTCTGCTCGATGCCTCAGGGAGAGTGATGCTTAATCCGAATAGGGACGAGACCTTTTCTCCTGATATTGCGCAGGGTATTGTGAAGAGTACCAGCCAACAGCAGACAGCGCGTGCTGCATCGATCATCGACCCGAAGGAGAAAAGCTTATACACGTACAGCTACATCGAAGAATTTAATGGCTATGTCGTTAAAAAGGTACAGCTAGCACAGCTATTTCTTGAGGTGGACAAGCAGAAACAGAGATTTTTTGGCGTATTTGGAGTTATTCTACTGCTATTCGTTCTGTTAACTTATTGCAGATCATCAACGATTACAGTACCGCTTAAGAAGCTGCAGAAGAAGATGGAAATGACCGCTNNGCAAGGGCGGGGAGAAATTCTTGCGCTGACCCAGAGCTTCAATATAATGATTAATGATTTGAATGAGCTATTACAGCGTCTTCAGCTTGAAGAAAAACAGAAGCAATTCGTTCGATTTCAGGTGTTGCTCTCACAGATGAACCCGCATTTTCTACTTAATACATTGAATACGATAAAAAGCATCGCCTTAGATAAAGATGATGATGAAATTTATGGAATTTGTGTTGCACTAGGCAAAATATTGGAAACGACATTAAATACTGAAGTGGATTTAATCCTGTTAAAGGATGAGATCGTACTGATTGAATCGTACATGGAGATTCAGCGGCAACGCTTCGGACATGGGATTGAAATTCAATATGATATCAACGAGGAGCTGCAATACGCATTAATCCCTAAATTCTGTCTTCAGCCCTTAATTGAAAATAGCTTGATTCACGGCTTCGGTCAGTCTGTGAAACAAGGGAAAATTGATATTTCCGCTAAGGTGACTGGACAACAGCTGTATCTGCAGGTTAAAGATAACGGTATGGGGATAGAAAGAGCACAGCTGAATAAGGCTACACGGAAACGTAAAGGAATCGGTGTTCAGAATATTAGGGAGAGCTTAGAGCTGTTGTTCAAGAATCAACGGACAGGTATGGACATTGTGTCATCAGACACAGGAACTGAAGTGATTATCCATTGTCCACTTCTTATTTCAAAACCTTACGATGGAGGTAAGCTCATATGTGGAGAACGTTAATTGTGGATGATGAACAACCCGCGGTTAAAAGTATACGGAAGTTATTCTTAAAGGCTGGAATCCCTTTTGAAATTATAGGTGAGGCGGAGAATGGTGAAGTAGGCTTGCAGATGATTCGTGAGCTTCGACCTGATGTGGTAGTGACGGATATCAATATGCCAGTGATGGATGGGGTGAAACTCCTTCAAGTTGCGCGAGAGGAAGGCTTCGACTGCCGATTTGTCATGTTGACCGCATTGAGTGAATTTGAATACGCCCGGCAAGCGCTCGTATTTGGAGCTTCGGACTACATTCTGAAGCTATCTTTAGATCTCCAAGGTTTGAAGCAGACCATGGGTAAGGNNAGGTTCATGCCGAGCTGGAGCGAATGGTGAAGATGAAGAAGGCCGATAAATGGTTTCCTGAGAAGCAGCAAACGGGACCGACAGACCATGTGGAGATGAACAAAATTATAGCTTATATTGAAGAGCATTATTCTGAGGACATCTCGCTCAAATCCATGTCAGAGCTGATACGAATGGATGCCAGCTATATAAGTGACCTGTTCAAGAAAAAGACAGGGAAAACGTTGACGAATTATATTCAAGAGCGGCGTATTCAGGCTGGGAAAATGCTGCTTGCAGAGACGAAGCTAACGATTAGTGAGATTGGGCAGCAGGTGGGATTTGAGAATGATAACTATTTTATTAAAATTTTCAAAAAGTGGTGTGGCGTCACGCCAAATGAATTCCGCAAAGAACCAAAAAACGTTCTATAGTTTCCCAAATGTAGTTCATCCCCCAGAATCCGCTCTGATGATAAAGTTATAGACGTAGAGCACAACACATAATCCTTCCAAGGGGGAAGATATCGATGAAGAAAAAGTGGTATCCTGCAGTGCTTTCTGTCTTATTAGCAGGTACGATGCTGGCTGGTTGTGGTAGTAGCGGAANNAGTACGAACGGTCAATCCACAAAGGAGAAAATAAAGCTTACCCTGTGGGGAGCAGTTCCAGCAGAAGCCGGACCTCAAACTGTAATTGATAACTGGAATAAAGAAAATCCAGATATTCAGGTCGAGTATATACGTTATGTAAATGATGATGCTGGAAACTTAAAGCTGGACACAGCGTTGATGACCAATCAAAACGCAGATCTCTATATGAACTACGATCTTCCCCATTTACANNAAGACAGATTATGATATCGATAGCCAAATAGGTCAGGATGCGGCGTTGTGGAAAATCAATGATAAATACTATGGCATGCCAACGAAGAAGAATATGTCGTTCGTATGGTTAAACAAAGACATGCTGGATGCAGCAGGCTTACCGATACCTGCAGTGGACTGGACTTGGTCGGATCTTGAGGAGTATGCGAAGAAGTTAACGAAGCCTGATGTGTACGGACTTTTGCAGGCAGAATCCTCCTTCACAGCAACGATGGACGGTACGCTTGCTGGAATGGGTGTAAAACAGACGGATGGTACCTCGAATTTTGGTAATGATCTCTGGAAACAGCAATTGGAAATATTGCATAACATGATGTTCGTGGATAAATCTACACCTGAATATGGAGAGCAATTAACGAGTAAAATGCCAGTTGACACAATGTTCCTGCAAGGACAAACTGCAATGCTATCAGCGGGTGAGTTTATTTTCCGAAATGCGAACAATCTGAAGGATTATCCTCATGACTTCAAAACCGCGTTCGCTGCTATTCCAAGAGTGAATAAAGATCAAACCGACTATAAATACCCGGGCGNNTGTGGGTGACGTTCTTTCTGTAAGCGCGAAGTCGAAAAACCAAGAAGCAGCTTGGGAGTTCGCAAAATGGTATGCGGATGGCGGTATGCTGCCAATGGCAAGCGGTGGTCGTATTCCAGCCTCTAAGAGTGTAGACAGTAAGGAAGCGATGAGCCTTCTCTTGAAAGGTGTAGAGGACAAATATGATACAGATTCAATGAAT
>DOJM01000206.1:10156-10283 GCA_003529225.1 Paenibacillus sp. | reverse complement strand
AGAACCGCTTCTGTTCTCATCCATCCAGGTGAAAGTGAAATAACCGCAATGCCGTCTTCCTTCAACTCCTTCGACAATCCGAAAGCCATACGTAAAAGTGCATTTTTAGAAAGATCATAATAAAAGT
>DOJM01000206.1:5293-10128 GCA_003529225.1 Paenibacillus sp. | reverse complement strand
TGCGCATGAAGGGAATTGCGTAATAATTCGTGATCATCTGTGCTCGCACACCAGCATTAAACATATTGTCCCAATGCGCTGTAGGTAACTCCCAAAAAGGCTTCTGCTCGATAGCTAAATCATTGCCTCCCCATACATTGTTAACTAGTATATCAAGTCGCCCCTGCTCTTCAGCGATCTGACGGATCACTGCTTCTGTTTCCTGATCCTTCGTATGGTCACATCGTATTACCGCACCAGATCCTCCACTCTCTTTTATCTCCCTAAGCACGCTATCTATGCTCCCCTTAATATGTTCTGTGGCGGATATATCTGTGGTCCTCCCTGTAATATAGACAAAAGCACCTCTTCTTGCTAATTCTAAAGCGATCCCCTTCCCAGCACCTCTGCTGCTCCCGGTAACTAATGCGACTTTCCCTTTCAATGTCATAGTCCTCAACCCTTTCCACATAAATTCAAATTTCAATATTCTGTAATCATTCCTTACGTTTTATAAGTATAATCCGTATATATGACATCAACTGACATATATAATATAATTAGAAATAATTAATGGTGATCGTTCAATAATTAATACGAGGAGGGACAATAGCCTAATGAGAGCCGACCGTTTGTTATCTATATTGCTTCTGTTGCAAAACCGCGGAAAAATGACTTCTAGAGAATTGGCCCAAACACTCGAGGTATCAGAACGAACTGTGTTTCGTGATATGGAAGCATTAAGTGCTTCAGGGATACCCATTTTAGCTGAACGTGGTCGTGAAGGAGGTTGGATGCTTACTGAAGGGTACCGAACCTCCCTAACGGGAATGAAGCCACAAGAGATTGGTTCACTGCTTCTGTCCGCNNTGACGCATCTATAATGAAGGATCTGGGGATACAAGATGACTACTCTTCCGCTGTTCTCAAACTAGAGGCTGCATCTTCACATCGAACTAGTAACCCAGCAAATTACCTAAGCGAGCGTATTCATATTGATGGCGCCAGTTGGCATCCTTCGGATGAGACTTATCCGTTCCTCTCTGTACTGCAGGGAGCACTTTGGGAGGACCGCAAAGTAAAAATCACTTATCTCCGGAGCAACGAGACAACGGTCCGTTTCATTGAACCTCTTGGGTTAGTTGCAAAACGCGGCGTTTGGTATATCGTAGCCAAAAGCAAGGATGAACTACGAACTTTTCGCGTGTCCAGATTAGTTAACGTTGAGGAGACTCATGAGTGGTTTAAAAGACCTGATGACTTTGATTTAAGACAGTACTGGGAGGAGTCCACCACGGCCTTTAAAGCAGCACTGCCAAAGTATCAAGTAAAGCTAAAGGTTAGAACATCTGTCTTAAAAGAATTACAGCGAGAAAGATTCGTCTCCGTCCAATTGATAGAGCCAACTAGCAATGCAGAGTGGGTGAACTTAGATGCCGAATTTAATACGATCGAGTCTGCCTGCCGGATAATCCTTTCTTTTAGTCCATCGGTTATTGTACTTTCACCACAAGAACTTTTAGAGATGTTAAAGTCTGCTATCGCAAAAATTTCCGCTATTTATGAGAATTTTTGACACGAAATCTAAAGAACTACTCCTAAAAGAAGATTTATGTCAGTTCTTACTATAGACCAATCACCTTTAAATCCCATATAATAACACCAATACATAATATTAATAAGGAGGACATTATACCAATGAACTGGATGCATAAACTTCCGTTAAAACAAAGAATTGTTGCCGGATGTTACCTCGTTGCCACACTATTTGCCATTCCTGTTTTAGTTACTTTTATGATCTTAGGCAACATTATTTTGGGTATTGTACTAATCGTTGTTCTTGCTGCATTAACTTTACCCGTGGCCCGCTTTGTCGAGAGAACGCTTACATCTTCTTTTGATGATATCGCGAATGTATCTCATAGTATTTCAAAAGGGGATTTTACAAGTAGAGCCGACGAGAACGGGTCTATGGGGGACGTAAGTCGTTCCTTTAATACTATGATTGACAAGCTCAAGAAGATTTTGACAGAAGCATCACAAATCACTCGTCAAGTTATGGATGCAAGCCGTGGAATCGAAGATAAGAATCAGAATTTAAAAATTGTCATGGCACAGGTAGCCTCTTCGTCTAACGAGCTAGCTCTTGGTGCAAATGAAATATCTACGGATATCGCTGAAATGACAGAATCCATTAAAGATATTGAGAATAAAGTATCCAATTATACGAACTCAACGAAAGAAATGAACAGACGTTCAATACATACATTAGAACTAGTTGAACAAGGACGGCAATCCGTTGATACTCAAGCTGAAGGCATGCGTAAAAACATCCAGGCTACTCAAAAAGTAGCTGATACTATCGAAGCCCTGTCTCAAAATGCTCGCGGAATTACGATGATTACAAAAACCATCACAGAGATCGCTGAGCAGACCAACCTCTTATCGCTGAATGCCTCCATCGAAGCAGCACGTGCCGGAGAGCATGGTCGAGGATTTGCTGTAGTCGCACAGGAGGTTCGTAAACTTGCCGAGGAATCAACGGCTTCAACAAAGGAAGTCTTTGGCTTAGTTCGGAGCATCGAAACTGATATCAAACAAGCGATTGACAATATCGCTATCAACGAAGAAGTCGTACAGGTACAGAATGAGATGATCACTCAATCTGCTCATATTTTTGCTCAAATTGTGCAAAGTGTGCAGTATATTACCGAGCAAATCTCTTCCTTCTCTGCTGAAAGTGATCTGATGTTGGAAAGTGCCTTGAAAATCTCAAGTGCAATAGAGAATATCTCTGCAATCACACAGCAAACCGCTGCCGGCACCGAGGAAGTATCCGCCGCTATGAATGAACAAATTAATGCCCTGCAGTCCGTCGCTGAAGAAACTGAGAAAATGACACAGGCTGTGTTTAATCTACAGAAGACCATCCATATTTTCAAGTTTTAAGTCATTTGCAAATCATATAAACAAATCCAAAAAACTCCCCCTAACTTTTGACTTAGGGGGAAGTTTTTTTGGATATCTATTACTTCATAGGTTGGACAAGACTTTCGTCAAAATTCGAGTTAATTTGCGAAAATATATTGACAAAGCCCCTCTAGGAATATATTGTAAAGGAAAATTATTCTTATAAATTTTAAAATTAATATTGGCAAAATCTTCGAAAGAGGATGACGCAAAACCATGGATCTACAGCCTCATTTTTAAATCAGAGGCCATGACTGCCAGGTTGCTGAAAACCAAGACGACTGAACTATTGTTCAGTCTCTATGGCGATTTATGCCACCAACCTGTGCCCTATTTCAGAGCACAGGTTTTCTAATGTTTGATTTCAAAATAACAATCAACTTGTGAGGTGTATTTTTTGAAGACAGTCGCAGATTACATGTCGGAAGCACTACGGAACCTAGGTGTTACCCATTCCTTTGGTATTATTGGCAAATCCATTTGTCCTATCGTTCTTAAAATGGTAGATTACGGTATTGAATTTATTCCTGGGAGACATGAGTCCAGTTCCGGCTTCGAAGCAGCTGGGTATGCGCTGAAAACCGGAAAACTAGGTGTAGCTTTTGGTACTTCAGGTCCTGGTGGAACAAACCTATTAACTGCAGCAGCACATGCTAAGGCCAACAACCTACCTGTCCTATTTATTACTGGCCATCAATCTATTAAAGAGCTTGGAATTCCTCAATGTCAGGACTCTACCTCTTTTCTAGCTGATTTAGCTGATATGTTTAGACCTGCCACCTTATATAGCAAACTTATTGAACGTGGAGATCACTTTAGCACAATCTTTAATCATGCCATTTCCATTGCTTTGAGCGGTAATCGCGGCCCCGTTCACCTTTGTATTCCCTTTGATGTACAAACGGAATTGCTAGACGAATGTAATATTGTAATTCCTGAACGCGAATCACTGGTTAGCCACGCAAATATCGACCGTGTACTTGATGCTATAAATAACTCAAAGAATCCAATAATTATCGCTGGGAAAGGCGTTAACCGCTCAGGAGCACATAGTGAGCTAATTCAATTAGCAGAAACATTTAATATTCCTGTAGTTACATCTCCAGGTGGTAAAGGGGCTATAGCTTGGGATCATCCACTCTATCACGGTCCAATTGGAGTAGGCGGTTGTACCCATGGGGATGACTTATTGAATCAAAGTGATCTATTTATCGTTCTCGGCTCACGTTTAAGTGATATGACTATTTGTAATCTTAAAAGGGAAAATCATCCTACAACATTAATTCAGTTTGATAGCGATCCGACTTTTGTCGGAAAAATATTGTTCTCTAAAACGATTCCAGTGACTGGAGATCTACGCGACAATCTAGTTTGTTATCTCAATAATATTGACACGAACAACATCACAAAACGCGAAGCACCGACAAATTCCGATTATACCGAAGAGCCTCCGATTTTACCAAGCCTTTCACTTGCATCGGTCTTGAGTACGATGAGTGATTTGATTCCTTATAACAGCACAGTCTTTGTTGATGATGGAAGTCACGGTTTCCATGCTGCGAAATGGTACAAGGTTAAGAAACCGGGCAGTTTTGTTTTCGATGCTTACTTTGCTTGTATGGGTAATTCCATCGGGATGGCGATTGGTGCAAAGGTTGCTTCTCCAGATGAAACGATCTTCTGCATTACAGGAGATGGATGCTTTATGATGCTAGGAGCAGAGATCAACGCTGCTGTCTGCAAGGATATTCCTGTCATATTCATTGTTGTAAATAATAAACAGCTAGATATGGCTCTAAAAGGTATGGAAAAGACTACAGGACGTATTGACGGAACGATCTACGAAGTCCCTATGGACGCTGTAAAATTCGCAGAATCACTAGGCG
>DOJM01000206.1:0-5222 GCA_003529225.1 Paenibacillus sp. | reverse complement strand
TATGGGGAATGCCTACGGCGATATTTTTCAACGCAACACAATCGAAGCTGACTGGAAGGAAATTGCAGTTATCTCTGCTCTGATTGCGATGGGTCAGTTTGATCAATTGGGTGTTCATTATGTGATGGCTCTTCGTGTGGGAGTTACTGTAGAACAACTCAAAGGTATTCTATTACACTTAGTACCCGCTATAGGGGCACCTAGAATCATCACCGCTTTTAATATTCTTCTCGAAACGATTGAAGAAATACAGTAATTATTTTCAGTAAAATTAAATTATTGGGAGAGATGTTAACGTGGGACAGTTTATTTTAAAGACAGACACTACTAAAAAAGTGATCAATATTGAGCTGGAAGGAACATTTTCTGAAGAAGATGGTTTGAAATCAATCCAAGCTTATCAACAAACTATTAATCCTATCACTCCAGCAGACTATGAATTACAAATCGATTGCAGAAAGCTAAACGTAACTGCACCTGATGTTGTACCTCTTTTGGAAGGTTGCTTCGTAATGTTTAAGAATGATGGATTTGTAAAAGTAAATCTAACTCTTGAGAATAACCCAATTCTTAAAATGCAGCTTGCTCGCCTGGGTCGTAAAGCAGGACTAGATAACATCGAGATCATTTCCACGGTTACTGCTTAATTCTTCATATGACTTAAAAAATACTATAGAGTCTTTCAGGAGGATTCATTCATATGACCGGAATTCGTATTCAAGACATTGATATCTATCATCCTAGTAATAAAGTTGGTAACGACTTTTTTATTAAGCATTTTGACGAAAAGGGTATTGATATCCGAGGTCTACTGACCACTTTAGGTCGTGATACGCGCTATAGCATTAAGAATGAGGAAGAAAATTCTCTTACGATGGCTTTCGAGGCTGCCAGTAATGTGTTGGATAAAAATGGTCTCACTGGCGCTGATATCGATCTTATTGCCTGTGCAAGTCAAACTCCTGAATATATCTTTCCTACTAATTCATTAATGATTCACCGTTTAATCAACGGCGCATCCCATACGATTTGTATTGATAGCAACGCTAACTGCGCGGGTATGACTGCTTCCGTTGAACAGGTAAGCCGTCAAATGCAAGCGAACCCTAGAATTAAACGTGCTTTGGTCATCGGGTCCGATTATGTAGCACCTCATGCAGATAAGAATGATCCTGTCTATTATGCTAACTTCGGTGATGCAGCTGCGGCAGTCCTTCTTGTACGCGATGATAATGCGGTAGGCTTCATTGATTCTATCTATCAAACAGACACATGCGTTTACGGCAACTCCATGTTCCCGGCTGAAGGCTTGGCTAATCTGGGTAGAAAAGGCGTCGCGGCTGGAGAATTCAATGTGAAGTTCATTCCATTTGATGATTCCATTTGCGTAGATGCTGCTTCTGAATCGATTCGCACGCTTCTATCTGATAACAACATAGCGCCTGAATCTATTAAAGCAGCCTGTTTCTCACAGCTTTCACTGCCTAATATCGTTGGTGTCTGTGAAAAAGTGGGTATTGATAGTGATGTAGCGGTTTACATAGGTGATGAATTCGGATACACCTCAACCAGTAGCCCGTTTCTCGCTCTACACAAAGCTATTACTACAGGAAAGATCGAACGTGGAGATAAAGTTCTGTTCTGGACAGTGGGCGCTGGATGGCAAAACGTAGCATTTGTTATTGAATATTAAGCATTACAACATAAAAAGCGGTAAGCTAAGGATAATCCTTGGCCTGCCGCTTTTTATGTTGATCTGGTCTTTAGGACTCGCCGGTAAAGGATAACCCCTTTTCAATGAGCGCACGCCGTATTTCATCAATTCCTTTTGGTCCCATCCCATGGAACTGCAGAAGTTCTGACTCAGTGAGCTTACTGATTTGGTGAAGCTGTGTATACCCAGCACCATGAAGTGCTCGAAGTGCAGGCTTAGATAGTCCACTCGGTAGATCAGATTCTGTTTCGTTAACCATAGACATATGCATCTCCCTGATTACTGATATCTTTCATGTTTTTCCCAGCCCATNNTGTTCTCTTGTCCAGACACCTGAGGTTAAGCCAGCCAGAAGTGCTGCTCCTAGCGCAGTCGTCTCCGCATGTGTAGTTCGAGTAACTTCACTACCGAGGATATCAGACTGGAACTGCATCAGCAAATCATTACGAACAGCACCACCATCTACCCGAAGGCCGGTCAAAGGCATGCCTGCGTCTTTTTCCATCGCCCCAATTACATCTCTAGACTGAAATGCTAGTGACTCTAACGTTGCTCTTACCAAATGCCCCGAGGTCGTTCCTCTAGTTAGACCGAAAACTGCTCCACGTGCGTACATATCCCAATAAGGTGCACCTAGTCCAGTAAAAGCTGGTACGACGACANNCAACTTCCCGCGCTTTGTCCTCCGAGCCTGCTGGCTCCGTTATGAGGCCTAACCCCTCCTGAAGCCATTGTACAGCCGCTCCGGCTACAAACACACTGCCCTCGAGTGCATAATAGAGTTCATCCCCCATTCCCCAAGCTACAGTGGTCAACAACCCATGACTGGAGACTACAGCTTCTGTACCTGTATTCATTAGAATAAAGCATCCAGTTCNNGACTGCCGGGTTCAAGACAAGTATGTCCAAACAAAGCAGCTTGTTGATCTCCCAATACAGAGTGAATAGGTATTTCTGTCCCGAACCACTGAGCGTCTGCTGTTCCAAATTCACTACCGGACATCCTCACTTCTGGCAGGATGGAACGTGGTACACCAAGCTCTTCCATCAGCTCTTCGTCCCAGCAGCGCTTATGTAGATTATATAGCATCGTACGTGATGCATTGGTTACATCAGTGGCATGTACAGCCCCGCCAGTAAGCCTCCAGATTAGCCAGCTGTCTACCGTCCCAGCTAATAGCTCGCCATTATCCGCCCGCTCACGTGCGCCGTCCACATGATCAAGAATCCAGGAGAATTTTGTTGCAGAAAAATAAGCATCCACAACGAGTCCCGTCTTGCTAGCAATGAGTCCCTCTAGCCCCTTACTCTTGATCTCTTCACACAACTCAGCAGTACGTCTGTCCTGCCACACAATCGCAGGATAAATCGGCTTGCCTGTTGCTCTATCCCAGATTAGGGCCGTTTCCCTCTGATTTGTAATTCCGATGGAAGATAATTCCTGAGACACTATCCTGCCATGAGTAATCGCATCTCTTGCAGCTGCAAGTTGTGACGCCCAGATTTGCTCTGGGTCATGCTCCACCCAGCCAGGGTGGGGGAAAGATTGCTGTACCTCATATTGCCCTTGTGAGACGATTCTAGCGTCCTCATCGAACACTATGGCTCGTGAACTCGTAGTCCCTTGGTCTAAAGATAAAATCATTTGATGGCCCCCCAAGCATAAACAATGAGATATGTTCCACGATGAACAAGATTAATGTGTTTGTTTCAACAAAAAGCACCTCTGCTGTCAGAGGCGCTATCACACATTGTGTTTGGAATTACTGTTTTTCGACAGGAAGTCGTAGGGTAAAGGTTGTACTTTCACCCAATTTACTGGAAGCTGAAATGGTTCCGTGGTGCGACTCAACAATATTTTTAACAATGGCAAGCCCGAGTCCCGTTCCACCTGATTCTCCCCGTACACGTGCCTTATCGGCTTTGTAGAAACGATCAAATATATACGGCAGATCTTCCTGCGGAATGCCGACGCCTTCATCCTGAATTTTAATTTCAAAATAGCGACGACCTTCTAAGACACAAGTTCCTGTATGAACTGTGATCTTCTTGCCACCCTGCGTATGACGAAAAGCATTATCGAGCAAATTGGTTAAGACTTGCTCTAGCTTATCTTCATCCGCCGCCTTAAGAACAAGGACATCGCTCTCTTTATTTAGCTGCAGATGAATATCACGCTCTTTAGCACGTACGGAAAATTTGCGATACACTCGTTCCAGCAGTTCATTCATATCTACTTCTGCCTTCAACATATCCGTATGTCCAGCTTCCATTCGAGCAAGGTCGAGCAAATCCTTTACAAGACGTCCCATACGGAGTGATTCATCATGAATGACCTGAATCAGTTCACTGCTTTCCTCTGGTGAAGAAGCCATGCCGTCAAGTAAAGCCTCACTATACCCTTGCATCATCGATAATGGCGTCCGAATCTCATGAGAGACGTTTGCCACGAAGTCACGGCGCATTTTTTCGAGTCGTACTTCTTCAGTCACATCACGCAGAACAGCAACCACTCCGCGAATGCTGCCCTCTGAATATAAAGGTGCCATATGGACGGACCACACGCCCTGCCGGACATGTACATTAGAACGCTCATCGCCGCCTTGTTTCAACGTGCTCAAAAATAAAGGCCGCAGGGGAAGCGGAACATTACGATCAGCCGTTTCCGGATGAGGCTCAATGTCACTCTCTTGTTCCCACTCTAAATCGCTCCAGCTCTCAAGTAGCGATTGACCATGTGGATTGGTCAGAATAATCTGGCCCAGGGTGTCAAAGGTGATTACAGCATCACTCATGCTGCGTAATACACTGGATAGATGCCCCTTCTCATGGTGCAGACTGCGGATATTCTCTTCCAACTCCTCAGCCATATGGTTGAAGGAAGTTGCCAATTGACCGATTTCGTCGCTTGTGACCAGCGTCAGCCTTGTCCCGTATTCACCACGACGAATGTTGTTTGCAGCCTCGATGACACGTTGCATCGGTTGAGTGATCTTGGTAAACAAGAACNNAAGAATGTCGTCAAAGAAAATCCGATCATACACGTATACATAAATAAACGTTTGATATCGCCGGAATTAGCAAAGTTGCTGTCGATATAGGGAAGTAGAAACAACCCGAGTGTAATAAGCACGACAGCGACCAGGCACATGATCGTGACCCACAGCTTGCCGACAAGACTTCTCCAGAAGTTCACTTATTTAGGTACCTCAAGTTTGTAGCCTACACCCCATACAGTTGTAATCATCGCCGCAGATTCCGGTGATACCTTATTCAGTTTTTCACGAAGACGCTTAACATGGGTATCGACTGTACGCAAATCTCCGAAAAACTCATAATTCCAAACATCTTTAAGCAGTTCTTCACGAGAGAACACTTTATCCGGTGAAATCGCCAAATAATGAAGCAGTTCGTATTCTTTCGGTGTCAGACTCACTTCTTCGCCGCCAGCAGTTACCCGGTGCGCGTCATGCTCAATAATAAGATGAGTGAATACAATGTTATTACT
>DOJM01000366.1:5950-7435 GCA_003529225.1 Paenibacillus sp. | reverse complement strand
ACGTCTAAACAATAAAAGTGTTTACAGAATGGAATAATACACTTATAAGGAGAGATGCTGCCTGCCTGACTTTCTCTATGTTGTAAAACTATTATATTTGAAAGACAGAAAAAACTCACTTTTATATTTTATCACTAACCTACTGGGTGTCCCAATCCTTTTTGCAGAATTGTTCACAACGAAATATGTGGTTGACCTCATTCAAAACTTCAATCCTAATGCCTACCAACATATCTTGTTATTAGTAAGTTTGCTTATGCTAATGTTATATCTCGCTGGCATCAATGGTTCTCTTCGAGCCATTTCTGTAACCAATTTAACAGCAACCTGTATATATGAGCTGGAACATAGCATTTTAGAAAAGACTTCTAAATTATCTACAGCGTTATTAGAAGACCCCGCTACAAAAATTAAAAGAGAAAAAGCAAAANNCTGATTGATTTGTTAGACCAATGGATAGGTGTGGCAGTTCACCTAATAACATTAGTTGCACTATTGGTTGTCTTATCTGTTTATGGCTTCTATATTCTGGCTTTGATTATTTTAGGGGTTCAGATTCTACAGCTTTATCTTATGAAGCGAATGTCACAGAAAGTAGAGTCCATTTCAGCGAATCAAACCTCCTCTGTGCGAATGATCAACTATTTAGTCGATTTGTTGATTAACAGAAATTCCATTCCGGAAGTAAGATTGTACAGAATGTCCTCCTATTTGTTTTCCTCAATGAAAGAGAGCTTTACTAGTAACTTCAAACAAATGCACCGTAAGGTTATTTATTCTGAAAGCCTCAACTTCTCCCAAAGCTTAATCATGATCTTATTAAATGGGACAACGATTACGATTTTGGCGATCACAATTGGAAGTAGCGGACAGAGTGCTGGACTTTTTGTGTTATTACTTCAGATTTCCAGTCAATTGTTCGTCGTTATTCCTGCGCTAACAAGAGTTTATTCTGACTGGGCGAAGAGTCGTTTGCGTTACGAGGATTATACGTCTTATTTAGATTTGGAAGAACAGGTGCTTAGAANNACCGATCCGATGAAGGTCCAAGTTCATCAGTTGTTTTTTAGATATCCGACCAACGCTAATAACACCCTTAGTAATATAAACATGACTATTCATCCAGGTGAACGAATTGCTTTTGTAGGTGAGAATGGTTCGGGTAAATCTACGCTTGTTAAGTTGATCTTAGGGTTGTATCCTGCAACAGCTGGAAACATCCAGTGGTTTAAAGGTGAGAATGAAGTCTTAGCGCATAATGTGACACAGGATACCAGAGTAGTTTTTCAGGATTTCATTAAGTTACAAAGACCAATTAGAGAAAACATTGCATTAGGTAATATGGCTACTATTCATGACGATTCAAGATTATTATCCGCGATGAGAACAGCAGAAGCTGATCATTATGGTGTTGCGTTGGATTCCTTAGTAGGTCCTCAGTTCGGAGGGATAGATTTATCTGGGGGGCAGTGGCAAAGACTTGCG
>DOJM01000366.1:331-5917 GCA_003529225.1 Paenibacillus sp. | reverse complement strand
GCCTATCTCAAGGACGGCGCTCTTATGATTTTTGATGAGCCGACTGCTGCCTTGGATCCTTATGCGGAACAACAGGCGTTTGATACTTTTATGAAATTAGGAGAACAACAGACTTCCATTATTGTGACTCACCGGCTGTATATGTCCAAATTCGTCGATAGAATTTTTCTATTTGAGGATGGAGAAATCGTGGAAAGTGGAACGCATGAAGAATTAATGAGGGCGGATGGTAAATACAAAAAGATGTTCAACCGCCAGTCCTCTTTATATGTATGAGAAAGGAGAAATCCATGCTGAAGTCTGACATCACTAATCTTGTAATGATACTCGTGAGAATGGTTAGAAAAAGTCCGATGATCTCAACAATTACTATCATACTTCCTATAATCAGTGGATTATTAACTTTTTATTCTTACGATGTCCAAGTAAATATCATTAACGNNATGACCCTGCTCCCTATTCTATGGTTTGTTGTGATTCATGGCGTACAAGCTTGTTCATTAAGCATAACCAACATGATGAAGAATCGAATGAATGCGGAACTAACCCTTGCTTTTCAATCCGAACTGATAGATATTGCAAACGTGGTTGATTTTGAGGATTTTGATGATGAAGAGTTTGGAAATAAGCTGCAAAGAGCTAAAAAGGTAGTTGGAGAAGATTTNNCGCAGGACTCTTAAGCATCATCTGGTTGTCGGCTACAAGTGGATATTTCTTGGTCACATTCGTGGTAACTCTAATGATCGTGACTACCTTATCCATTCGATTATTTACGGAAATTAAAGTGAGAAGAACAGGGAGAGAGCTCACCTTTGATGGAAGAATGGGGGACTATCTTGCTAATACTTTGGAAGAACCTAATGCGATTCGAGAATTGCGAATTTATAACTCCACCTCTTATTTTACAAATCTCTGGGCAATGATAATGAAGAAGCAACATAATAAAAGATTTAGCGCCAGAAAATTCGAGATCAAAACAGGGATGGTCGTGGCTATGGTCCAGACGAGTGCTATCTTTGTTGTTCTAGTGTACCTGTTAAACAAAATGGGGGAGTCTAATACAGTTACAATTGGAACAATTTCGGTGTTATTTCTGGCTCTGTTATCGAGTGGTGGTAAAATTATGAGTTTGACCTGGCCATTAAGCAAGCTTTACATCAGCAGTAGCAAATTATATGACTTGAATGAAGTACTTACATATAAGAACAGGGATTTTCGCAAAAATAACATCAATAATTCGACTGATTCTATGCTCCCAATTACCGTTTCAAATGTCTATTTTAAATACGCCAAATCGAACAAGAATGTCTTATCTAATATCAATATGGCCATAAAGCCGGGTGAGAAAATAGCCATCGTCGGAGAAAATGGAGCAGGGAAATCTACGTTGATTAAAATGTTATTAGGTCAATATAGGCCGAGCTCCGGAACGATTTGCTGGAAGGATAGTCCAGAACCTAACGGTAAAGTGTCCGTTGTATTTCAGAATGCTGTGAAGTTTGAACTGACACTAAGAGAAAATATCTTTTTGGGTGATGCGCATGCACCTTCAGATGATGCTAAAATACTTAAGGTTTTAGAACAATGTGAACTGATAGATTTACTCCATGAATTAGGTGGATTAGATGTGAAGTTGGGTCAATTAGTAGAAGGAAGCAGGCAGCTATCAGGCGGACAGTGGCAAAAGCTAGCGATTGCGCGCGCGTTATACAATGATGCGGAGCTTATAGTATTCGATGAACCTACATCTGCGATTGATCCGAATGCCGAGATGGAAATCTATACGAAGTTATTAGAGATCTGCCAAGATAAAGCTGCTATTTTTATTTCACATCGATTGGGTTGGGCTAAGAATGTGGATACGATCTATGTTATGTCTAATGGAGAAATAGCTGAAGTTGGAGATCATCAAGACTTAGTACATCACAAAGGGATTTATGCAAGCATGTACGCTTTACAATCATCTTGGTATAAGTAGCTTATTCGCAGCGATATCCTTTAAGGACTGTTTGCTTCATCACCTACTTCAATCTAAGCTTCGCGTTTGAAAAGCTAAAGCTGACGTTGCATAAATGCATGTGTTCAGCTGTATGATATAATGGTTGAAAAAAAGGCATGGGGAGAACAATATGACTACAATTATTGATAAAATCGCCTGGATTCATATCGAGAATGGACAAGTCTTATGTGCGCGTTCCAACGGGAAAGATATGTATTATTTACCTGGAGGAAAAAGAGAAGCCGGTGAAACAGACGAGGAGACGCTCGTGCGCGAAATCGAAGAAGAGATTTCTGTTCAGATCAAGACAGATACTGTCTCTTATTTTGGAACGTTTGAGGCAGAAGCTCATGGGAAAGCAGAGGGTATTACAGTCAAAATGACCTGTTATATTGCGGATTATGAAGGGACATTAACGCCAGCGTCCGAAATCGAGGAATTATCTTGGTTAAGCTATAAGGATCGGGATCGCGTGTCTGTTGTTACCCAAATTATTTTTGATCAATTGCATGAGAAGAATTTGCTCTCATAATCAACCATATACAGGTTTTGAAGTCCGTTTTAAGCCAGCAAGTTGGCTTGAGACGGTCTTTTTATTTCTACGAGTAACGCTCGTTCGTTGGACCATAGCAACGTTTATTCTCATTAAGGACAGATGTCCTTTTTTAAACCCTTGAATTGCTATTTAATATGTAAGAGATCGAAGTTGAGGAGAGAGAGAAATGAGAGGAATTATATTTGCGTTTTTAGCGGGGGCTTGTATTACACTACAGGGCGTATCAAATGCTCGAATTAGTCAGGATATCGGGACTTGGCAGGCAGCGACAATTACACAGTTAACAGGGTTCATCATGTCCTTTCTCATTCTTTTGTTCGTTAGAGATGCGAAAAGGGGAGTCTTTAAGCATGTAAAACGCTTATATTTAATCGGCGGCACTTTTGCGGCTGTTATTATTTTCAGTGAAGTAACGGCCATTCAGCAAATCGGTGTTACGTTTACGATATCCTCATTGTTGATTGCTCAGCTATGTCTGACGTTCATAATTGATATTAAAGGCTGGTTTGGAATGGAAAAGACAAAAATGAGACTGCCGCAGTTCATCGGCATCGGGTTGATGATCGTTGGCGTTGTGATACTGAAATTCTAATGGCCTTGCGTAAAGTCGATAAATTGGAGGAGTTAAGTTATGATTATTGGTTTGATATTAGCGCTTATCGCAGGATCACTAGTGAGTCTGCAAAATATATTTAATACAAAAGTTAACGAAAAGGTCGGATCTTGGGCCACGACAACTTTAGTGTTAGGGATGGGATTCCTAGCTTCATTTATCATGAGTCTTATCGTTGAAGGAAACCGAATATTTACTTTGAGAAGTATGGAGCCTTGGTATTGGATCAGTGGTTTGATCGGGGTTGGAGTAGTAATTTGCCTCGTTCAAGGTACTAAACGGCTGGGCCCAACGTATGCGATCTCGATCGTATTAATCTCTCAGCTTGGGTTCGCACTACTCTGGGACTCACTAGGCTGGTTAGGGCTTGAAAAGGTTCCTTTTACTTGGAAGCAGTTGGTCGGAGTGATTGTTATTGTTGGAGGGATTCTCTTGTTTAAGCTAGGTGGTGAACGGGAGACACAGAAGGCGGTTTAATTTATGCTCAGTCCCATGTTTGTCAAAATAGAAGTGATGGCAGTCACACGAGGATGGAAGCAAGGAAATTATACTTTGGGAAAGTAATAGCTCAATTATAAATAAGGAGTAGATCATCCTATGTTCATACAATTGAACTCCCAAACTATTGAAAAGTTAGAAAAAAGCCTTGGTGAACGTCCGGGATATTTTAAATTATTCTTCGNNGAGGGCTGTGGTTGTAATGGCGTGATCGTAATTCAGGTCATTAGTGAACCTCATGCTACAGATATTGAAGTTCAGAAAGAGCCTTTTACTTTTTTTGTTGACCGGCAACAGGAGTCTTTATTTGATGAACAGATGCGACTTGAAGCAGATGAGAATTACCCGTCATTTAGATTAAGTAGTGATTCGAGTCTGTTAGGAAGTAATATTCGAATAAAGGATATTCGCTAGGCAGGTTGGAGCAGTTGAATGTAGAGTGTGTAGAATGGCTGATGAAGCGATTCTACACACTTTTTTTATTTTTTGGAGCATTAATATTGCACACTATGTCACGACGTGATATAGTCACGTTAAGACCTATTTAAATGCGACGTATAAATAAAGGGAGCTGGGCATGTTGAACCCTGAGAAAGTGTTGAAGAAATATGTACCCATGACTGAGACAGCGTTCTATATTCTTTTATCCTTAGATGAACCACGTCATGGTTATGGTATAGTGAAGCATGTGGAGAAAATTACGAAAGCGCGTCTTTTGTTAGGTTCAGGTACAGTTTATGGCACGTTAACGAAGATGCAAAAAGATGGGATGATTACTGTTTTTGCTGATGAAGAGAGAAAAACAGTTTACGAAAGAACGGACTTAGGGATGCTAATTCTTGCTACGGAGATTAATAGGCTTAAAGAGCTACATGAGAATGCTATAAAATTTGGAGGTGACATAGATGATTATCAAAATATTTAGACCCTTTTGGAGTTATGATGTTCAGAAAACCGAAGAATGGTTAGCTTCTANNCGAATCAACCGTTTAACAAGATATTTTTACTTTCAGCAGGGCGAACCGAAAGCAGCAAACTATCGGTTCGTATTCGATAAAGTTCCAAATCAATCCCTTTCTAAAGGATTATTAAATTTTGGATGGACGAAGGTGTTAAAGAGCGGCAAATGGGTTGTGACGATGAATAGGCTGCCTTTAGAACAGATAAGGACATTTCCTGATCGAGAAGGGATCGTAAAGCATAACAAGAAGATCATGTATATTTTTACGGGGATATTGATTTATTTAATGGTTGCATTACTCAATGTAATTTTAATAAGTACGATAGCAATGAGTGTTTCCAAGTCTGGTCATTTTAATGTCTTCAACGGACCTTATGGTTTTATTCCCGCTACTGCATTAGGGCTTAGCATGATCTTATGTATTTTCACCGTATATTCTTTGATCACATTAAACAAGACGAACCAAAGACTAACGNNTCATACAACCAAACAAGCAAAATGGTGAGGGTACATTCTTTCTGAAAGACAGGCTAAGTAAGAATGAAGAGAAACGCTTGAAAAGCTCAGGTCAACTTGTTATGAAGTGGAAGCTTGGATGGATGTATGCTCCTGATCGGCTTGAGGCGTGGCTAGAGGGAATGGAAGAAAAGGGATATAATCTGTACAGCGTTGGCAAAACAGGAACTTCCTTTTATTTTAAAAAAGGGAAGCCTCGTAAGATGTGTTATTGTGCGGACTTACAAAATACTGCTGATACCAATTACTTCAACATTCATACGGATTCTGGCTGGGTATGTCTGTATAAATCGAGTTCATGGAGTCAGAAATGGGTTTTATGGGGCCAAGAATATGTACCAGGTAAAGCCAAACCGCAAATATACAGCGATAAGTTAAATCAGTTGAAACTAGCTAGACGTATAGCTTTAACGTATTCTGCTATGTTCTTACCCCTCACTAAC
>DOJM01000366.1:0-291 GCA_003529225.1 Paenibacillus sp. | reverse complement strand
ATGTTTGGATCATATGTAAGCAGAACTTGGCTATATTACAACCGGCTTCGTAAACATCATCAATAATATCGTGGAGGTGTATGATGCAACAGAACATTTATGACAACCCTGAGTTTTTTCAAATGTATAAGAACTTAAGGGAGTCAAAAATTACATACAATGACTTTATTAAACAACCTGCAATAAGAGGGTTACTTCCTGTCCTACAAGATTTAAATGTTCTCGATCTGGGTTGTGGTTTTGGTGAAATGGCGAACTATATGATTGATTACAATGCATCACAGGTAACAG
>DOJM01000551.1:1184-5188 GCA_003529225.1 Paenibacillus sp. | reverse complement strand
TACCAGTGTCTTCGCTGCCGAGTGCTGTAATGCGACCGCTTTCGTTCAAAATATGCTCCGTTGTTGTCGTCTTCCCGGCATCCACATGGGCAAATATCCCCACATTAATCCGTTCCGCTCCCTGCTGCTGAATCATCTATAGTTCCCCTATCATGAGCTAAATTGATCTAAATTTATATCGTACACATCTTTATGTCTCATAGTAATACATCCCTCCTTGTTGTTCCACCCTCCTGCTAAATTGGTTAAATTCAGCTACGCCGGGTATGTAATTACTAATAAGACATCTAACGCCAAGGAGGAAATTCATCATGACAGATCAACGTTTGCAGGATAAAGTTGCAGTAGTCACAGGCGCAGGGTCCGGTATTGGAAAAGCTACAGCCATACGGTTTGCCCAGCACGGAGCTAAGGTATATATGCTTGGACCAGACGCTAGATACCAANNCAGTAAAATATGCCATCCCACATATGATAGAAAATGGCTGCGTTAGAGCTGGCGCAATACGGTATCCGCGTTAATGCGGTCTGTCCTGGATCGGTTGACACTCAAATTGGGGATAATACGGATAAGAACGATGATCTTCAAGAAGTGAAGATTCCTGTTGAATTTACGAAAGGCAATCATCCACTGGAAGATGCGCCCGGTAAACCTGAACAAGTAGCCAATCTAGTATTATTTCTCGCCTCGGATGAGTCTTTCCATGTCACAGGAACCGAGATTAATGTAGATGGTGCCGAGTCACTCCTTCACGGATAACGTTTTACTTGAATCTTTATAATAATATTTTAAATTACCTGCAACATTTTGGTCTAATCTACCATCTAAGAGTATGGAGGTGACGCATAATGAAGAAATCATTATTCATGAGTAATGTCAAAACAATGACGATAGCCTGCGGTATTCTAGCAGCAAGCCTGTCATTTGGAGCATCAGCTTTTGCTTTTTCGGATTTGAAAGGTGATCCTGCGGAAGCAAAAATCAACTCCCTGCATAAAGAGGGGATTATAAATGGAGTAGACAAAGATAAGTTCGCGCCTAAATCTAAAGTAAGCTTTGCTCAAGGTATTCAGTTCATCGTTGGTGGTCTGAATCTGTCTCCGAAACCAGAGGCGGGTAACAACTCATCCAAAGCTAGTGATTATTTTGATAAGGTGAACGACAAATCCTGGTATGCATCAGCCTTCCTGACTGCCAAGCAAAATGGTCTTTCACTTGATCGGACAGTGGATCCTAACGGAACCATCACCCGTGCTCAGTTCGCTCACTTATTGACGCAAGCACTGCAAAGTAAAGGTAACTTCCCGGTTACATTGATGTATGTAGACATTAAGGATGGCGATAAACTTTCTACAGAGGTTATTAATAGTCTCCAGATCTTGCTAAATACACATATCGCCACACTCGATAAGAACGGTAATTTCCGGCCAAATGATGCCATTACCCGCTCGGAAGCAGCCGCTATGACCTACGATGCAGCTGCTTTTGCCAAACGCGTAATTGTGTCTAATGGCAACCCTACTACTCCAACCTATGAGACTGAGGTTACACTAACCAAAGCGGGTGAAGGAGTAAACAAGGCTACGTTGACCGTTAACAACTTACCGCATTCGGGATATGGACTAGTGATTGAGCGAATCGAATTTGGCAAAGACAAGACCGCTGTGATTTATTTTAATGTGACTGCTCCTGAACCAGGAAAAATGTACGCACAGGTGATCTCAAAAGCATCTGTTGTCACTTATCTGCCAGAGGGATATAAAGCGATCGCTAAATCGGTATCCGGATATACATCTAGCGCTACGCAATAAAAGCTCCGGACTCGATTCTTATGGAACGAATCAAACGAAGGTACCCCAAAAGCCGTGAAATGGCTACTGAGGCACCTTCGTTTTTTGGGTTCTCCCCCATGTTCTAAACTACACTAGGACTAATAAGAATTCCCTACTTCTCAGGGCGTCCATTGATCATGAATAATACCTACTAGTGCATGATCCTCTCCAATCTTCTCAAAAACTAGGCGCAAGCTGCGCCAGTCCATCCCTTCCACAGAAGGATCGATTCCCTTAATATGATATTCAACGAAATCATATTGCTCCTTGGGATACACTTCGTTTAANNTGAAGTCTGCATCGTAGACAAACCGCTTGTAGTAATCTTCGAATGTCAGCTCAATTAAATCACCCGATCCAGCAAATGTTCGCCAGACTCTTTTGGTAGAATCATTCATTAATCCTTCCACCTCATCCTTGCTGAATACAAGATCATTCTTCGTATCCACGTATGCGTATGGAGAGAAGCGAAGTCCTTTCTCCGAATGTACCCATGCGGCCAATTGCTTCATATCCTTATTCCTAAGAGATTTCATTACCGTTGAGGCTGCTTCCTCAACTAATGGCGGCAATCCCTCTAGATCCTGTGGCTGCTCCGTGCTTGATGGCTCTGTCTTCTGTGGTGGTTCCGTCTTCTGTGGTGGTTCTGTCGTAGCGACTGGTTGTGCCGTTTGTGACTGCTCTGGCGTCTGCGTCTGTTTCGGCTCCGTTCCCGCTTCTGGCGTTCCTCTGCATGCTGTAAGCCATAACATAGCTGCTATCAGCGCCAAACCACCGATATTTCTTGCGAAGTGCATAAGATCCCTCCTCGTCTTTGATCCTTCACTCTTTAGACTGATTTGAACAAATGAAGGTTGCAGGCTTATACTAAAACTATCAATCATACAACTCTTATGAGAGGGCGGGGTTACTATCGATTTACCAGAGAAACTAAAGAGCCTTCCCCTGACTCCCGGCGTGTATCTCATGAAGGATGGCCTCGGCCATATTATATATGTGGGTAAGGCGAAACAGCTGAAACGGAGAGTGAAATCCTATTTTCAAAACTCGAAGTCTCATTCCCCAAAGGTAAAACAGCTCGTTCGCCATATTAAAGATTTGGATATTATCCTTACAGATACCGAATTTGAAGCTTTTATGCTGGAATGCAAATTAATCAAAGAAATAAAGCCCATGTACAATAGAAAAATGAAAAATCCACAGGCCTATACGTATATTGTAATAGGAACGGATGATAAAATGCGTTCGTTAGATATAACTTATGATCCTGCTGTCCAAAAAGGTAACCATATTTGGGGTCCCTACACAAGCAGAAGTACCGTGGAAAGAGCCGTGCAAGGCATCAAGGAAAGCTCAAAAATCCTTTGCAGCAATCCAAGCTTCAAAAATTCCTTATGCCTAAACCATTCGCTTGGCTTATGCATTGGGATGTGTGCAGGCGGCGATGCTGCCGTTCAATATAATACAATCATTGATAAAGTCATAGCCCTACTAAACAGAACGGATTCCCGCCTTCTTGTGGAGATGGAGCAACAGATGACTGAAGCTGCAGAGCAATTTGACTTCGAAACCGCCGCCAAATATAGGGATTATATCGGAGCCATCAGCTTCCTGAATCACAAAGAGAAGGTTATCGAATTCGCTGAAGAGAATCAGAATATCGCGATCCTTGAGGCCATGGATGAACAAACGCTTAAACTCATATTGCTCAAAGGCAATCGTATACTGGCGCATACTAAGCTCGAATACGCTCAACCCGATATTACCCACCTGCAAGCCGTTATAACATCAGCGATTGTGGACACTTTCCGCGGTGAACTTAACCAGGCCCCGGCAGCAATTACCCGCCATGAAATTGACGAAGCACAAATTATATACAGCTATTTGAAAAGCAGCTCCTGCAGCTATATCATCGTGCAAGAGAATTGGCTTGCAGCGGAAAGTCCTTCCCGTTTAGACACTGCGGTGGACGAGCTGTTGCGTATCTTTTTAAATGCTGCTCCAGTCCATTCGTTTAATTTTTAATTCTAGGTATGGGTCGTGACTAAGACAAAAGGCGGCCCTACCGCTCCTACAGTTCATTTTATAAGTTAACGACTGCCTGCCTTTGCAGGCTTCGTTTTTCGGTTTCAGTTCAACAGCGGGTCCATCACTCCTTAAACGACAAAACG
>DOJM01000551.1:0-1062 GCA_003529225.1 Paenibacillus sp. | reverse complement strand
AGCTAATTCCTCATTCATCTCTCTAGTCTCTCTGGACTTCACAAGTTCAATGGAGATCAGTAGTCCAGCAATACGGACATCTCCTATGCAAAGATGTTTAGCCAACAGAGCCTCAAGCTTCCCTCTTACAAATTCAGACCTGCTGATACATTGTTCCTGCAGATTTAAGTCATCGATATAATCGATGGTGGCACAGATCGCCGCACTTCCTAACGCCGGTTTCTCATGGGTATAGTGACCCAAAGAAATATCCCCCGCACAATCAAATTGCGTTCTGGTAAGCACCGCCGCTTGCGGGATCACCCCTCCACCTAACCCTTTTCCAAGCACGAGGATATCCGGTTCGATATCGAAATTCTGATGGACGTAGAATCTTCCGCTTCGCATCAGTGCTGTTGGAATCTCATCAAAAATCAGCAGAATCCCATATTCATCACATATTTTTCTTAATCTTGTGAAATAGGAGATAGGTGGGATATGCGTATCCGTCGCCCGAATAGGCTCAAGTAAGATCGCCCCAATCTCTCCCTCATGCTGAATCATATACTCCAGATAATCGAGGCAGAAGGTAGCAACTGCTTCATGGGAATGACTTCCCAGCAGGTTGCGGTATGCGTTAAAAGGAATGGCTTTCAGCATTCCTGGCATTTGCGGGCCCATGTCCTTTTTAAACACGTATTCTCCTCCGACAGCGATCGTGTCCAGCCCCGCGCCATGAAAAGACTCCCACATGGAGATGACCTTATGCTTCCCCGTCCATTTGCGAGCAATCTTAAGGGCCAGACCTACAGCTGCACTTCCAGAAGGCGTAAATAATACTTTATAGTCCTTTGAGGTCGTTTTGTTGATTAAAGCTTCTGCAGCTTTCACCGCAATATCTGCCGTAAATCTTCTTGGAATGAAAGGTAGCTCGTCGAGCTGTTTTTTCACAGCTTCAGTTACGTAAGGATTCTTATAGCCAATCTGATGAATGCTATTTCCATGAAAATCAAGATATTTGCGTCCATTCACATCTGTGATATAACATCCCTCAGCATCTACGATACTGTTCAAGCACGGCGT
>DOJM01000483.1:15435-15818 GCA_003529225.1 Paenibacillus sp. | reverse complement strand
ACCCTGACATGCAGCATGCCGCAGAACAAGCAGTCGACAAAGAGATGGATCAAAAGAGTGATCTGGAGACCGCACTTGTTTCCATCGATCCTCGCACTGGCTACATTAAAGCAATGGTCGGCGGAAAAAATTATCGTACCAACCAATACAATCATGCTCTAGCCACTACACGTCAGCCTGGCTCTTCCTTTAAGCCGATCATGTATTTAGCAGCACTCTCTTCTAAAGAGATGACTGGTCTTTCCGTTTTCAAAAGCCAGCCAACGATGTTCCATTATGATAACAATCGTAAAACCTATCAGCCTCGGAACTTCGGGGATAAGTATCTGGGCGAAATCAATATGCGACAAGCCATTGCAGCATCTGACAATATCTATGCTGTG
>DOJM01000483.1:10248-15418 GCA_003529225.1 Paenibacillus sp. | reverse complement strand
TGCCGTCACTGGCACTCGGCACCTCACCGATCAGTCCGCTAGAAATGGCTGCGGCATTCGCTGTTATTGGAAACAGTGGTCAGAAAATGCCAACCACAGCCATTCTGAAAATAACGGATTCCAATGGTATGGTACTGTATGAAGCACCACAGCCAAAGGGCGAAGCCATTGTAGAGCCTTCTGCCGCCTATGTATTAACCCGTTTAATGGAGGGGGTATTTGAGAATGGGGGGACAGGAAATCGCGTAGCTTCTATAATCAAACGTCCGGTAGCCGGCAAGACCGGAACTACAGATACAGACGGCTGGATGGTAGGCTTCACCCCTGAGCTATCCACTGCAGTTTGGGTTGGATATGACAAAGGGCGCGACATCACAACTACCGATGGTCGACGGGCAGCTCCAATTTTTGCGGAGTTTACTGAAAAAGCGCTGGAAAATATCCCGCCTAAGATTTTTCCCATTCCAGATGGTGTAGTCAGTGTATACATCAATCCCCAGTCCGGCAAGCTAGCTACAGCAGCCTGTCCCGAAAAAGAACTGGAGACTTTCATTAGTGGAACTGAGCCTACCGAATACTGTGATCAACATGGCAAAGCTCCCGCTGTCGATGATGCACAAAGCAAAGTAGATCCTGCTGAAGAAAGCCGTTCCCTGTGGAACAATATTAAACGCTGGTGGTTGAATTAACCTCTTCATTAAAATGGAGAGGTTTTTCTTTATTATTACTTATTTATTGTAGATCGATAGGATGGACAAAACTCGATTTTCACTTCTCCCACAAAGGATGTAACCGCTTCATTAATTGTATTCACCCCATTCTCTTAACTCACAATTACTGCTATAATAGTTAGTAGCATCCAAAATATAAAGATGTAAATGAGGGACATGGGATGAAGGATACAGGCATGATCCGGAGTTTAGACAGTCTTGGGAGAATTGTGGTTCCCGCAGAAATCCGTATGACTCGTAATATCGACATTGGTGATCCTATCGAATTTTTTATATTAAACGATAACACCATCATACTCAGGAAGTACACCTCGACAGAATGTACGTTTTGCAGAAGCCACGACCATGTCACCTACTATAAAGAACAATTTATTTGCAGTAGCTGTCTAAAAGAAATTGCCGATCCTGAACGCATGTCTCAAGTGCCTGAGGCGCATCAAGATTTTGCAAGCGAAGTGTCAGAGCACAGCAGCACGATCCGGAAGACGAAGACAGAGGATATGTGCCAACGCCTGGAGCGGGCCATAGAAGAACATCCATATGCCAATCAGAAAGAGCTTGCTGAAATTCTTGGGATCAGTCAAGCCAGAGTAAGTCAACTCAAACGCAAACTTAGTACGGCAGGCAAATTGTAAACTAATTCATTGTGTTCAATTCAAAAAGGCTTCGACTCTCCTATTTCAGGATGTCGCAGCCTTTTTTCTGTCTCAGGTAATCTTGACCGGGTGATTCGTTTCTACTCAGTCAATGCAGCCTTAAGCTCATCGGAGGACGCAGTCCACCATGCCTCATTATGAGAGATCAAGAGGGATTTGAGGGCAGCTTTTTCAACTGCGCCAAGCCCTCCCACATCGATTTTGCGTTTTAGAGCAGCATCCAACTTATTGACATGCTCGGCGAGAATTTTCCATCCGCGACGCGCTTCCGTATCGATCCACATTTCACAGGCTGTTATTCCACCATAGAATTGACTATCCTGTGTACGGTCCACTGCTACCCATACCACCCAAACCTGTCTACCATTAGGTACATCTTCACGGTTCATGGAGAATTTAATACCCTTTTCAACCTTACTCTTGGCATGCATGGCACCGATATCAATGACTGCTTCACCGCCATCAATAATGACAGGTGATACGTTATTGAGCTCTATAGAGCCTGCTCCAAAGCCTTTATGTTTACTTTTGGCATTCACAATATTTAAGGCAATCTGTTTCTTGCCCTCCGGTTGTATGTTGTCCACGAGTGCACACCCTTCCTCTTACGAATAATTTAATTTTAGCTAATAATGCGGCGATTGCAAACATATACATCCCGTAGATGCTTGTCACGGGAGGAATCACACTATGAAGTCACTGTCATTAAGGTACATCATCATCTTTGCGACCCTGGCCACCCTCGTGCTATTAGGAGGCATATGGGTCTATTCGGGGGAGAACTCTACATCTTCTGTTACTAGCTTTGTTTCAAAAGAGGCCAAGTCCTCAAACGGCACAGCTCCTGCGGCTGCACCACAGCAGACACTGCCTGATAGCGCCCCCGTTCCAGCAAAAGAGGCATTAAGTCAAAGAGTTGCCGAGTATCACATTAATGTTCAGCTTATTCCTGATACAGAAACCTTAATCGCTTCTGAGACGGTAACCTGGACACACCCCGGTGTAAAACCGGTAAGTGATCTATATTTTCATATGTATCCAAATGCCTTTTCTTCACCAGATACTACCTTTATGAAGGAGTCCGGAGGAACGCTCAGAGATGACACCATGCCAGAGAACGGCTTCGGAAGTATGACTTTAACCGATTTGCGCACATCAGAAGGAACATCACTAATGCAAAGAGTGCAATTTGTACAACCCGATGATGGTAACGTCAACGATAAGACACTCCTAAAGGTACATCTCCCACAGCCAGTTAATGGTGGAGAAAGCGTCACGCTTAGACTCCAGTATGAGGTCCAGCTCCCCAAAATATTTGCCCGTATGGGCGCATCAGGCAATTTCGTGATGGCTGGGCAATGGTTCCCTAAGCTTAGTGCATACGAGCCTATGGGAACACGTGGGGTTAAGGAAGAAGGCTGGGATTTGCATCAATATCACGGCACCTCTGAGTTTTACAGCGATTTTGGCATCTTTAATGTAACGATTGCGGTTCCTTCCGACTATACGGTAGCTGCGACCGGATTTCCTGTGAAGAATGCCAAGCTGAAGCAAGATCAAAAAATATATCAGTTCTACGCTGACGATGTCCATGACTTTGCTTGGGCGGCTTCCCCTGATTTTACAGTAGCCGAAGAAGCCTTCTCTACGCCAGAAGTGCCTGGTGTACGGATTAAGGTGTATCTCGATCCATTGCACAAAGACTTAAAGGAGCGATACCTTCAGGCCGCGAAGGCTGCTCTAACCTACTTCAGCAAATGGTATGGTCCTTATCCCTACTCGACTCTGTCTATTATCGTTCCGCCTAAGGAGGGCAATGGGGCTGGTGGAATGGAATATCCTACACTCATTACAGCGTTTGGAGCCAAAGACTCTTCTCCTGACACCTCACTTGAAAGAACCGTCGTTCATGAAATTGGCCATCAATACTTCTACGGTATGGTAGCCAGCAATGAATTCGAGGAGGCCTGGCTAGACGAAAGCTTCACTTCTTATGCTGAAGACAGACTCATGGAGCAAGAATATGGCATCAAAACGAATCTCCCACTTCAGTCCAGCTTGGTGACCAAATCAGAGCCGCTAAATTTAGAGACATGGAAATATGCCGGGGCAGAATCCTATAGCCGAAATGTGTATATTCGCGGAAAGCTAGTACTTAAGGATATTGAACGCCAAGTAGGCACTAAAGCAATGAACAGCATCATGTCCACTTACGCACGTAAATTCCGTTTCCAGCACCCCACTACGTCTGATTTTCAAAAAGTCGTTGAGAAGGTAACCAAAAAATCGTGGCAGCCTTATTTCGAAGATTATATTTATGGTGGTGGTGCTCCTGATTTTTCAGTAGATACGATTACGATGAAAAAGAATGGCAACAGCGATGCTCAGAGCTACGAATCCATAGTGAAGATTACAAACAAAGGAAGCCATTACGTTGACGTTCCCATTAAATTCACATTCGCCGATGGCTCTGCTACAGAGCGGGTTTGGAGCGGTGAAGGAACAGAGGCTACATTCCAATTGTTAAGCGATAAGCTTCTTCTCTCTGCTGAGGTTGATCCTGAGCATACCGTTCTTTTAGAAAACAAACATCTTAATAACTTCAGACTGGCGGAAATAGAGCCTAAAACGCTCTCCCGCTGGACATTAAGTGTAACTAAACTAGTTGAAACCGTGCTCGGAACTCTTGTCTGGTGAGGTGAATGATTGTGAGAACATCGATAACCCGCGGCTGGCAAAGCATGAAGGAGTAATTTTATATTCTGATTCTGCTCTTCATCTACCGACTGCTCTGGGGCTACTTTATGTACGGCTTCATCCGGTCTGCTATCGTTCCAATTCTACTGCGCTATCCAGATAAAGACGCTGGAGGCAGCGGTATGGGCAGACTACTCTATTATGTCGAAGGCCAGTTCAGCTTGGACACAGATCCTACGATACGTACTTGGTTATGGATGTTCCTAGGGTTTGTTGTCTTACGACTGCTACTCTCCCCCTTCATAAGAGCAGGATTACTGCATGAACTCCATCAGGAGCGAAAAGGAGAGCGTGGCCTGTTCTTTTTTCCCGGTATGAAGCTTTATGGCTTTCCAGTGTTTATCTTCAGTCTAATCGAATGGGTGCTGGGTCTACTTCCGTTATACTGGCTTGCTCCAAAAATGTACGGGCTATTCTTATCCTCCTTTCTGAACTACTCTTTGTTACTTCATCTAGTTCCATACGTGTTGGCATGGCTTATATACATCTTTATCGTGCGCCTGTTCCTTCTATATATGCAGTTTGGTTATACCAGCGGCACGGGGATGTTCTCCTCCTTATTCATTTGCTTGAAGTCGCTGATTCCAGCAATAGGCATTTCAATCATACTTGGTGCAGCAGGCCTGGTCCTTTTGCTAGTGTGCGGAGTAACGGGTATCTACTGTCCTGGCTTACCAGCACTTCTTATTCGTCAACTTTCATCACTGCCCTCAACACTCTTCAAAATGTGGGGAATTTCAGCTCAATATCATCTATGGCGCAGTAAAGCATTTCCACAATAATTTGAAGCATTACAGAACATAATATAAGAGTCCCGGTTCCTGAATCAGGAGCTGGGACTCTTTCGCGTTATAGACAAATTATGAGGATTTGCAAAATCGTAAAGACTTTGTTACAATAAATCCTGTTCCATTGGTAACAAGTTTGTAATCATTTGAAACGATTTCTACATAACTTCATGTATTTGTCGTAGTCTTGTCGATAAGTCACTGTCTGGTGCATAAAACGCCGAATTCCTTGCACCGG
>DOJM01000483.1:6228-10219 GCA_003529225.1 Paenibacillus sp. | reverse complement strand
GACAGTGTTATTTCAAAGACTGTTGGAGTTGCCTATAAAACCGGAGGCACTAGCACTGCCGGGTTTGACTGTTCTGGATTCACTACGTATGTATACAAGAAGGTGGGTCTTTCTTTGCCCCGTACTTCAAAAGCTCAATATAATGTCGGAACTCCTGTTGCCAAAAGCAAATTGCGTTCAGGTGACCTGGTTTTCTTTAACACATTGGGCAACGGCGTATCCCATGTCGGCATTTATGTTGGAAACGGAAAATTCGCACAATCATCATCTTCGTATGGCGTGACCATCACTTCACTTAGCCAGTCCTACTGGGCCAATCGCTACGTTGGTGCTAAAAGAGTAATGAGTACTTCCTCATATCAAGCTGTAGCCTACGATTAATACTTCCCCACAACTATAACCTCACAATTACATTATATAGACCTGGGTTTGATTATTGACTTAATCGAATCCAGGTTTTCTTTTGCCTTATTATATTCTTTACACCACTAGAACGGACTTTAAACACTTTTATTTGAAAAAAATTTCAATAAATACAAAAATTAGTTTAATATTATCGCTTACATATGCGTTTTGTCTTTAAAAAAACGAATTTTTTTGCATGATTATGTTAAAAACGATTGCCAAGCGGCACTCTGTTTGTTACAATAACTGCAGTAAGATTTTAGTAACATTTTTGTAATCATTAAGTTGTTATTTACAAAGGTTTTGTCATGTATTGATTACAAGCTATCCTAATCAACAGTATCAGCCGAGTTTCCTAACTATTAGGAAAACGGGGGAACCAACTTTGGGTGAATTGACCTCCATTTTTAGAGGGGTCATAGGGGACCTTCAACCGAACCCTTAAGCTAACCTCGTAGGCATCCGGAAGGGGTATAAACTTTTGAAGAAGAAGCTAGCAGCAGCAGTACTTAGCTTTTCCATTATTTTCACCATCGGAGCAGGAAGCGCTTTCGCGGATTCCAAAATGGATAAAGTGATCGACAAGACCATCGGAACTAAGTATGTATCCGGCGGCATCTCCACAAATGGATTTGATTGCTCCGGATTTACAATGTATGTGTTTGATAAAATTGGTATCAACCTACCACACCAATCAGGTTCCCAATATCAAATGGGTACTGCTATCTCCCAGGATGATTTAAGATCTGGAGATCTTGTATTCTTTAATACAAGTGGTAAGGGTGTCTCACATGTCGGTATTTATGTCGGTGAAGGCAAGTTTGCACATGCATCTTCCTCACGCGGTGTAACGATTAGCTCCCTGAGTGATAGCTACTACGTGAAACGCTACATCGGTGCTAAACGGATTATGAGCACGGATGCTTATCATTCTGTTGCTTCTGAGACAGAAGATAATGATGATGTTCAATAAGTAAATCGTACATAGGCTCTTTTCCAAGATGTTGATTCTTGGGGAAGAGCTTGTTTTTTTGTCTTATTTAATATTTACCCCTCTCAGAATTTGTAAAACAATAATCCTCATAAATTTCTGAGTCGACCATCCCTCTTTTTGTATATAATTAGTTACAAGCATAAACGCCTTCAATGTCCTTATAAGGACCATAAGCCTTTTAAGCGAGAAATATAAGACATTTTAAAGTTCCCCCCGTGAAAGGAGGCCTTTGACCTTATGATAAATCCCTCTGTTGCTTTTCATGTAGCGCCTATGGAGACCAGTCACGCGGAAGAGATTTGTAACTGGGATTACACTGCTCCTTATAATATTTACGGCTGGATGCCGTGGGAGCAAATGCAGGCTCTTGGAATCGAGTTCGGTGACCCTCAGCTACGAAATGAGCAATATGTCTCCATATTAAATGGGCAAGGGACTTTGTGTGGATTCGCGCAGTTGTTTCCAATGGAAGGTGTTGTTCGCTTGGGAATTGGCATGCACCCTGATCTATGCGGTCAAGGTCTAGGAAAAATATTCATGGATGCAATCGTGCAAGCAGCCTTAATTCGTTATCCTGAGCATGAGATTGATCTAGAGGTAATGACCTGGAACCAGCGGGCGATCCGGACTTACCAAAAGTGTGGATTTACAATTACCGATACGTATGAGCGCCTAACCCCCACAGGAAACAAACCTTTTTATTGCATGGTCTATGACAAATAATATTAAATTCCATATTTTTAATGATTTGATGGCATTGTCGTTCATTTTTTTGTCACAAACCCTATGATAACGCTTCACCTTGAGCTATAATGTAGGGAGCAGCTTACATAGAAGGGACGAACTGGGATGCAGAAATGGATCATGAGCGGTTTGTTTTTTGCCGCCTGTGCCTTTGCGGTAGTACTTATGTTTACACTTCCAGGTAAAGAAGAGGTAGCTGAACAGAATAAGCCGACGATGCCGGAAGTCCAGTTGGATGCGGCAAAGGCGGAAGCAACCGTGAAAGCCAGCTGTATCACCTGTCACGGCGATCAGCTTCAAGGTGGAGTTGGACCCAGTCTTCAAAATGAAGGCGGTCAGCACGATGCTGAAGAAATCTACAGTATTGTCACTAAAGGACGCGGTCAAATGCCCTCCTTTAAAGAAAAGCTAGCCCCTGAGGAAATTGCAAACGTCGCCCTCTGGCTCTCAGAGAAAAAGTAACAGTAACTACTACCTAAGCAACTAAAAACGCCCGTGCCAGAAGATAGTCACTATCTGCGCACGGGCGTTTATTTATGAGTTTGGGTGGCACTAACGATTTTTCTCAAAGGCTTCATTAAATTCATGTGCCTCTCGAATATCTAAAGCTGTAATACCGTCTTCCTCATTTGATTTCAGTCGTAAAGTCACTGTCTTATAATCAATCGTAATATGTGGATGGTGATCAAAGGCTTCTGAAATGGTGGCAACTTCATCAACGAAAGCAATACCCTTCATATATTGGCTGAACATATATTTTCGCACCATGATATTCTCTTCCAGCTTCCAACCTTCCAGCTTGCTGATCTGCTCACGCAGTTCTTCTTCCGTAAATAACAATTCGTTTCCTCCCTTACTAAAAATTGCAGTAAAATCCGCAGGTCCCTGCACTCGTCTTATTCGTTAAACAAAACATCCCTTAGCTTCTGAGGTCCAAGGGATGTGCCAGGATAAAGGCAATATTTTCGATTAAATGTATTCAAGAATCCCAGCGATTATAACTCGGTTACACCAATTTTAACACGGGCCACTAACTACGGGCAAATTGCGTCCCGTCGCCCCCTCTTCTTAAATCAAAACAACAGAGGCTAAATCCTCTTCTCCTACCAAAATATTAATGCGGTGCGTTTCCTTATCGTAGATGATAACGCCGCTCCCCACCTCAATCATAGGTTCATTACCCAGCGCGAAGAAAAGATCCTCAGCCAGCGCCTCCCATACCTCCATCTTGGATTCCCGCGGCAATTCTTGCCACTCTTCCGGATCCATTTCAAAAAATAAGTACCCATCGGAAATTCTGCCGACAGCCTCGGTCAAATCCGTCAGGATTTCACCGTAATCTCTACCATGCTTTACACCCACATGTATCACTCCGTTTTCTCCACAGATGAATAATTACTTACCTTATCCATTATAGCCGAAAAAATGACTTCACAAAAAACGGAATGATGTCGATAAATAAGAATATACGTTATTCGGTTTCGCGCAGAGTGCCTTGCCGCTGTTTCAAGGATGATATACGCGGCTTTGTCGGAACACGTCTTATAATCTCATGGACGAGGTGCATAATGGAAATTTCAACAATACTCGGTTTAATTTTTGGTCTAGTTGCAGTAATTTGGGGTATGATCCTCAAGCATGCTCCTCTTCACGCTTTAGCCACACCCGCTGCTTACGTTATTATCTTAGTGGGGACGGCAGCCTCCATCTTTATGGCCTTTCCAATCTCGGAGGTCAAAAAGATTCCAAGTCTGTTTAAAATAATTTTTGTCAGAAAGAAATTAATCAGTAAATCCGAATTAATTACTATGTTCATGGAATGGGCTTCTATTACACGGCGTGAAGGTC
>DOJM01000483.1:1785-6133 GCA_003529225.1 Paenibacillus sp. | reverse complement strand
GAGGATAGACATAAAGCAGGCGCGCTCATTTTCACACAAGCAGGTATGTATGCTCCTACACTTGGCGTGCTCGGGGCTGTTATCGGACTTATCGCCGCTCTGGCTGATATGAGTGATATGAACAAATTGGCTGCAGCAATCGGGGCTGCCTTCATCGCAACACTACTCGGTATCTTTACAGGTTACGTATTATGGCATCCTATTGCCAATAAGCTAAAACGACTTTCCAAACGTGAAATTGAAGTTCGAATGATGATGGTCGAAGGTCTATTGTCCATACAATCCGGTGTATCCACTATTGCCATCAATCAGAAGCTTGCTGTCTTCCTAACACCTTCGGAACGAGCTAAGTTAAATGATGAGAAGGAGAGTGGATCGGGTGAGCAAAAAGACTAGACACGAAGAGCATGAAGAACACGCCGATGAATCGTGGCTACTGCCTTATTCTGATCTTATGACCCTTCTGGTAGCCTTGTTCATCGTAATGTATTCTATGAGTGCAACGGATGCCAAAAAATTCGAAGAGATGAGTCAAGCCTTCAGCTCCGCTCTTAATGGCGGTACAGGTGTTCTTGAAGAGCGGGCGGCAATGCCATCTAAGAGTCAAGAGGATTTAGGAAAAAATGATCAAATGGATAAATCAGTAGCCAAGAAAAACGAACAAACAGAAATGGCTAAGCTGCGGCAAAAGGAACAAGAGGATTTAGAGAAGCTTAAAAAGCAGTTTGATCAATATATCAGCAAGAACGGTCTTACCGATCTTCTCAGTACTAAGCTCAATCGATCTCAGCTTATGATTACGATAAGTGATAACGCGCTGTTCGCTTCCGGACAGGCAGTAGTTAAAGATGAGTCTCGGCAATTAGCAAAGTCCATCTCAACCATGCTGCAGCAATTCCCGGATTATGATGTAGTCGTGCAAGGACATACCGATAATATCCCTATCTCTAATAGCAACTATTCTTCCAACTGGGACCTCAGCGCCGATCGCGCCCTTCAGTTCATGAAGATCTTACTAACAAATACGAACCTGAATCCACGGAAATTTAGTGCGATTGGTTATGGGGAGTACCACCCCATTTCTGAAAATAATTCAGCTGTTGGACGAAGTAAGAACCGCCGGGTTGAAGTGTCCATTATTCGTAAATATCAAGAAACCAAAGAGTTCTCAGGTATTGCTCCTTCCGATAACTGATGGTTATCCTATTACAAGCATAAAGAGCTGTCCCAAGGTCTTAGACCGATGGAACAGCTCTTTTTTGATACCATTGTATTCAAAGTTATAGAAGTTCGTAGTTTAGTGTAGCTCCAAGTTCTTGCTTCTCTTCAGCAGACAACTCACGCCATTCTCCTGTTTGTAATGCCCCTAGACGAATATTCATAATCCGAATACGTTGCAGCTTTCTAACCTCGTAGCCAAAAGCGCTGCACATACGGCGGATCTGACGATTCTTACCCTCCGTCAAAATAATACGGAATACACGCTCTGTAATACGAGTGACCTCACAAGGTAGCGTCTTCTCACCTAATATCTTTACGCCGCTGGACATGCCGGTAATAAATGATGGCGTAATCGGCCTATCTACAGTAACAACATACTCTTTTTCATGCCGACCTTCGGCCCGTAAAATCTTGTTAACGATGTCTCCATCGTTGGTAAGCAGAATCAATCCTTCTGAATCCTTATCGAGCCGCCCAATCGGGAAGATTCGCTCATGGTGACCTACAAAATCAACAATATTGCCCTTTATATGCTGCTCTGTAGTTGATGTAATACCCACTGGCTTGTTTAACGCAATGTAAACCGTCTGGCTTGATGTTTCAAGCGCTACACCATCTATTCTCACATCATCGCCCGGAACGGCCTGACTGCCAAGCACAGCAGGTTGTCCGTTGATCGTAACTCTACCACCTTCCACGAGCTTATCTGCTTCACGGCGTGAACAGTAACCTGTCTCACTGATGAATTTATTAATTCTCACGTTGTCCTTCACTCCGTTCATCCTTAATATTAAGCCAAGGGGTAACCGTACCAGCTGCAGGCAGCTTGATCATAACGGTTGTCCCTTGACCCAATTCACTTTGTATTTCCAAATGACCCTTATGAGCCTGAATAATACGTTGGCTAATCATTAGCCCTAAGCCTGTTCCCGATTCCTTATTGGTGAAGAAGGGCTCACCTAGCTTAGGCAGCATATCCTTAGGAATTCCTTCGCCTTGATCTGAAATAAGAATGAGCACAGAATCCAGGGTATTGCTTAACTCCATTGAAATCACACCACCATCAGGCATAGCTTCAATAGCATTTTTGACGATATTAATAAACACCTGTTTTAGCTGGTTCACTTCACAATGTACGGTGGATGGATTTTCAGAGAATGTCGCACTAAACTGAATCCCAAACAAATGAGCTTGACTGTCTAATAGAGAAACCACATCACCAAGGATAGTCCGCACATCTTTTTCCTGGAAATGAACAGCTTGAGGCTTGGCCAAAATCAAAAATTCACTTACGATCAGATTAATCCGCTCGAGCTCGGACAACATCAGTTCAATATGGAGGGGGACCAAGATCTGCTTTTCTTGTTGAAGCTGCAGAAATCCTTTTAGCGTCGTAAGAGGATTACGAATCTCATGGGCTACTCCCGCGGCTAATTGGCCTACTGTAGTCAGCTTCTCAGAGCGTCTAAGCAGTTCTTCCATTCGGTTACGTTCCGTCATATCACGTGAAACGTGAATAAACCAATGTGGATCGCCCTCTTCGTCCCGAATCAGCGAGGTACTAACACTAACTTCAATAATTGTGCCATCTCGCTTAAGTCTTATTGTTTCGATTGGTGGCAGAATTGCTCCATTTTTTAATGCGTTAAGCCGCTCCTCCTCCTGCTTGAGTGCTGGTGCAGGGATAAGATACGGCATTTTGCCTATCACCTCAGAAGCACCCCATCCATACAGTTCTTCAAAGGCTCTGTTAGTGCTAGTGATTCTTCCATCCATATCCATCGTATGAATAGCGTCAGAAGTGCCGTTAATCACAGATTCCAAATGCTCCTTAACCGCTCGGTTCTCTTCCAGTGTCTGTTTGAGTCGATTGGTGCGCTGCATGAGGTGAGCCGTCATAGCGTTGATTCGTAGTGCCAATTGCCCTAACTCATCCCGGCTGGTTACCTTAAGTGGTGGCTCGAATTTCCCTTTGGCTACATCGTTCACTTTGGCAAGTATCGCCTGAATCGGACGAGTAACAAATCCAGATAGTATGTAACTACATAACAAGAATAATGTAAGCAATAACAGTGACGTTGTCAGATTATTAATTAATTGTTCATGAACCACAGATGAAATCACGGAGTAATCCAATACGACTCCAATCACATAAGTTTTCAGCCCAGGAGATTGAATAGGGATGTAGCTTTTGAGAACTCTTTCCCCATGTACTTTCATCTCCAGTGTAACCGGCTTCTGCTTCTCTTGAGCTAATAGAATCGCCGCTCTATCCCGCTCCACATTGTCATAAGTATAGGTACCATACTTAATGGGGCGGTTACCAAGATTCTTATTCAATGTGTCACTTCCGTCAGCCTTCATACTTGCTGAACCAAATGTCACTGGGTTAAATCCTGTAAGTTCTAAGATCCCTGGATTAGCCTCTTTAGTCTGCGCCGCGATTTGATCGGGATTGGTAATTTTGACATAGTCGCTAGCTGCAGTATTGAGAATAACTGGATTTATGATGTAGTTGCTCTGTTCATCATNNTGAAATCGAGATTGTAGGTTGAATAATCAAATGGGCCTGACCAAAAATGGTCCAGGGCCTGTCCCTGGTCCACGGATACCTCCTGATTATCGAACAACTCCAAAAAGGCCAGATACCAGTACCCCCAGTCCTTTGTGGACACCCCAATATCACTAGGCACCGAAGACTTTGCTATTACAATATCGTTATCAGTCTTTACCAGAATTGAAATATTAGACACGCCCACCTTGGAAGTTAGGGCCTTAAGTTCTTCATTCGTCACATTCTTATAGTCGGGGTCCAGCTCCTCGGAGGCAAAGATAGCCGCCATCCTTAAATTATGTGCAATTTGATATTCTACATAGTTAGAGCTATAGTTACTTTGTTCTACAGAAACGGCCATTTGCATAGCGGTTAGTTGCATATTATTAATGCTTTCATTCCGTAGATTGTTTTGGGCGGCATAAAGGTTAAATGTCAGGTTCAGTGCTAAAATTAGCAACACCGCCCCAAAAATAATAGCAGATAGTTTTGTCTTTATGGACAAACTGTTTGTTCACCTCTTATCCACTGGTAAATCCTTACGGAGCCTACAATTAACATCATACCTTTTGC
>DOJM01000483.1:0-1734 GCA_003529225.1 Paenibacillus sp. | reverse complement strand
TTATACTTTCATATATTTCAAGAAACCATCCACAACTTATGCACATATAAACATTTTATTATAAAACGATGTGTACAAAAATGTGTATAAGTAGGCGGTTATCCACAGAGTTATGCACATTTTGTTAAGAACGAATATTTGTTCGTTGTACAATGGATATAAAGGAAGGGAAGATGATCTTGAATATTAGAGCAGGTGAATCGCTAAATGATATGGGAGCGGTTCATGAACATTNNTGAGGCATTAGGTGAGGTTCCTATTGGAGCTGTCATTGTTCGACATGGTGAAATTATAGGACGCGGATACAATTTGCGAGAAACGACAATGGATTCGACAGCCCATGCAGAGATGGTAGCCATTCGTGAGGCCAGTAATGTCATGAATTCTTGGCGTCTGCTGGATTGCCAGCTGTACGTCACCCTAGAACCTTGTCCGATGTGTGCAGGAGCAATAGTGCAGTCCAGAGTGCCTCTCACGGTATATGGAACGCCTGACCCTAAAGCTGGATGTGCCGGGACCCTCATGAACTTGCTTGAAGAGCCGCGATTTAATCATCGCACCGAAGTGATTCAGGGGATTTTACAAGAAGAATGTGCAGACCTACTGACCTCATTCTTTCGTCGTTTACGTCAAAAACCATCGAAAGAAGAATAAGGAGAGACCTGAAATGACCCTTACTTTATATCATACCTCACATGGTATCTATATTTCTCCACTTGAGCTTAAGGATGCACAGAGCCTACTGGACCTTCGTTTAAATAACCGGGTAACCCACGAACCGTTTGAGCCAAAACGTGATGAGCACTTCTTTACCCTGGAGAGTCAACAACAGATCATCAATCAGCGTATTGAGGACGCCCTACAGGACAGAGCTTATATGTTCGGCATTTATCTGCTGGATGGACAACTAATCGGTCAGATCACATTGTCTAATGTCTCACGAGGTGTAGCTCAGTATGCTGATTTAGGCTATTTAATGGATCATCGGATGCAGGCAAAAGGTTACATGACCGCTGCGGTCGGATTAGTTCTAGGCTACGCTTTTCGAGCCTTAGGCCTTCATAGGGTTCAAGCAGCCATCTTATTGCATAATGAGGCTTCCCGGAGGGTGCTGGAGAAGAGCGGATTCAAACCTGAAGGTATCGCCCGCCAGTATCTCAAAATAAACGGCCAGTGGCAGGATCATCAGACCTACGCAATATTAGCTGAAGATATGCTAACGGAGGAACAGAAATAGAATTCTGCATTGTCGCAGGAGTGAGCACTACTTTTTTTCCTAAAAAAAGACCCGCATGGGCGTATAATATACGCATCATGCGGGTCTTTATCTTGCGAACTGGGATTAATAAGTTCCCAAACCACCGAATTGTTCTCCAAGTTGATCCATTGTAATTACATCATCACCTTGAGGGATACCAATCTTGAATACCGGCTTCTCGTTGATCTTGCTGTATTGGCCCGTTCCATTTACTGAGAAGGCCACATTTGTGCCATCTTCCGGATTATTTACTTTAATATCCATCAATAAATCCTGATACACAGCGTATCCGTCCTTATTGATTGCAGTATTATAGTGGAACTGGTTGATGGTAAGGTACTTATCAAGATCTGCTAAGCCTTTATCCAATTCAGTTCTAGCTTCACCTGATGTAAGTTCTTCTTTAGCCTTAGCTAGATCTGCATCTTTAATCTGCAGCATATCCTTGTATTCTTCCTTGCATACGATATCAATAA
>DOJM01000302.1:294-2505 GCA_003529225.1 Paenibacillus sp. | reverse complement strand
ATGGTATACAGCGCCGGGTCCGTTCTGGGCTTCCGCAATTATGGAGATTCGTTTTACTTTGTAAAAAGACAGCTTTTGTTTGCAGGACTAGGACTAGTCGCAATGTTCGTTACGGCGAATACCGATTACAAGGTGCTGAAAAAGCTGGCTAAGCCGGCACTTCTGATCTGCTTTTTCTTACTTGTTATTGTGCTTATCCCTGGCATTGGTGTAGTACGCGGGGGAGCGCGCAGCTGGCTAGGAATTAGCTCCTTCGGGATCCAGCCTTCCGAATTCATGAAGATGGGGATGATTCTATTCTTAGCCAATTGGTTAGGAAAAGAGGAATACGACATCACTTCCTTCACACGCGGCCTGCTCCCGCCACTTGCGCTCATTGGGTCAGCCTTCGCGCTGATCATGCTCCAGCCGGATTTGGGTACAGGTACCGTCATGTTTGGTGCAGCCTTGATGATGGTCTTCACAGCAGGGGCTAGAATGAAGCATTTACTTTCTCTTGGAGTAGCTGGTGCGGCAGGGTTTGTTGCTTTGATTGCAGCAGCGCCTTACCGGTTGCAGCGGATTACCGCTTTTCTTGATCCTTGGTCCGATCCCCTTGGTGCAGGTTACCAGATCATTCAGTCGCTATATGCGATCGGTCCTGGGGGGCTCGGTGGCCTTGGATTAGGAATGAGTCGGCAGAAGTACAGTTATGTACCTGAGCCACAAACAGATTTTATTTTTTCTATATTGGCCGAGGAGCTGGGGTTTATCGGTGGTTTGGCTGTGTTGATCCTATTTCTTATTCTAATCTGGCGCGGGATGAAGGTGGCGATGAGTCTGCCTGACCGTTTTGGAAGCTATCTGGCCGTTGGCATCGTCTGTATGGTGGNNCACTTACACTGATGCTAACCTCCCTTGGCATTCTATTGAACTTATCCCGTTTTGCGAGGTGAAAGAGATGCGTATCGTATTAAGCGGCGGAGGCACGGGTGGACATATCTATCCTGCGATCGCTGTTGCTAGACAAATGGAGCTGGAAGATAGCAAATCTACCTTCCTGTATATTGGTGGAACACGTGGCTTAGAGAGCAAGCTTGTTCCTCAAGAGAATATCCCTTTCAAATCTATTGACATCACTGGTTTTCGGCGCAAGCTATCCATAGACAATGTCAAGACCGTAATGCGTTTCTTGAAGGGTGTTAAGGCTTCCAAAGAAATGTTAAGAGAATTCAAACCAGATGTTGTGATTGGAACAGGCGGTTATGTGTGTGGTCCAGTCGTTTATGCTGCATCCCGGTTGGGCATCCCTACTTTGATCCATGAACAAAATGCCATACCAGGTCTAACCAATCGCTTTCTGAGTCGGTATGCGAGTACAGTTGCCGTAAGTTTTGAAGGTACAGAGTCCTCTTTTCCGGGTAGCAAAAATGTGATCTATACTGGTAATCCACGTGCTACAACAGTTACTACAGCAAGTCCACAACGTGGATTCGCATCGCTGGGGATTTCGGATGGCAGTACTGTTGTTTTGGTGGTTGGTGGCAGTCAAGGAGCTAAGGCTATTAATAGAGCCATGATTGAAATGGCCCCAAAAGTGGGTAAGGGTAATGGTGTTCATTATGTGTATGTTACAGGTGAACCCTATTTCGAAGAGACTCGGGCGGAATTACGTCAAAAGCTGGGTAGCATACCAAACTGGTTGCATGTCCTTCCTTATGTTCATAATATGCCAGAGGTGTTGGCTTGTACCTCATTGATCGTTAATCGCGCGGGAGCATCATTTCTCGCTGAGATTACAGCGCTGGGTATTCCCTCTGTCCTCATTCCATCTCCTAATGTGACGAATAACCATCAGGAGGCGAATGCAAGACAGTTGGAACGTGAAGGTGCTGCTGTGGTGCTGCTTGAGAAAGATTTAAACGGTACGGCTCTATATGAGGCTGTTCAAAAAATCATCGGAACCGAAGCCGTGCGTGAGCAAATGTCCGCAGCCTCCGAACGACTCGGCAAAAGAGATTCTGCGGCAGTAATCACAAGCGAGCTCCGAAGACTTGCGGGTAAGAAGTCTTAAGATATCTTCGTTTTCCATATGGGTCTTCCTTATTGGCAGCTCTCTGTCACACACTTGGAGGAACGAACATAGGATAATCCTATAATCGTGACAATCACCCAGGACACTTCCAAACCTGAGATGTAGTGCAGGATATTCTTGAAATATAAGAAAGTATA
>DOJM01000302.1:0-219 GCA_003529225.1 Paenibacillus sp. | reverse complement strand
TGTAACGGAAGTGTTTGTGGTGGGTGAGCGGTAATCTCGGAGGTGATACATTGGACAAATTGGTGATTGAGGGTGGAAGTCCCCTGTCAGGCACCATTCGTATCCATGGAGCAAAAAATGCGGCGCTGCCGATTCTAGCGGCAAGCCTGCTGGCCGAAGGAGTTCACTCACTGCATAATGTGCCGAAGCTGCTGGACATCGAGACTATGCTAGACATCC
>DOJM01000303.1:4406-13651 GCA_003529225.1 Paenibacillus sp. | reverse complement strand
GAGGGGGCAACCTATGTAGGTGGTGTCGATCCATCTCAGTGGATGGAGATATCGAGAAGTCACTCCAGACCATGGTCGAGCTAGCGGTAATGAATAATGCTGGCATTGATCTTCACTTACATGATGGAAAAGAAGCAGGAAAGCAGACGCTGTCGCGTTTGGCTGATCTCACAGAAGAAGCTGGCTTACAGGGCAAGGTGACCGTTAGTCACGCATTCTGGTTCGCAGGTGCTCCTCAGCAGGAAGCAGAAGAAATGGCTGCACGGTTGGCATCACTTGCTATGGGTATGNNAAGTGAAACTGGCAACAGACAGCCTTACGGATCACTGGTCTCCTTTTGGAAATGGAGATCAATTGGAGAAGGCGGGACGGTACGCAGAGTTATATGGGTGTAGTGATGAACGGTCATTATCGCAATCCCTTAGATTCATAACAGGAGGGATAACGCCTCTTAATCTAAAGGGTGAGCAGGTATGGCCAAAAGTAGGAGACACTGCAAGCTTTGTGTTACTTCATGCCAGCTGCTCAGCTGAAGCAGTAGCAAGAAGAGCGGACCGTCAGGCGGTATGGTTCGAGGGTCGTCTCGTGAGTGGATCATTATAGGGACATGAGAGGTAGATGACATGCTCATCTCTAACCATTTACAACAGTATAAAGCAGCGATGCTCTCACTTCCGAAGGGGACCTCGCTATCGAAAGACGATCTGCAGGTGGATGCGCTTCTAATGAAACGAAGCGGGAAGCTTGAAATGTACTATGCACCGCACAATGAATACATCAATCCATTTGCAAAGGTGATTATTATTGGGCTAACGCCCGGTTTTACACAAATGAGAATAGCCATACAAGAAGCGGTGGTAGGCTTGGAAGCCGGAATTTCAGATGAAGAGGTATGCAGAAAAGCAAAAGAAGCGGCGAGGTTCGCAGGCTCCATGAGGAGTACGTTAATTTACATGCTGGATACACTTGGGCTTCATCAGTATTTGAACCTTACCTCTTGTCACCAATTGTTTCAGGAGCAGCAAACGAACCTGCATACCACCTCTTTATTACGTTTTCCTGTGTTCATAGAGAAGGAAAATTATAGCGGAACACATNNCACACATCCTAAGCTGCTTTCAGATCCGTCCCTTAGAGAATGTGCTCTATTGTCGTTAGAGCGGGAGCTGGGCATCCTGAGCCGAGCTTTAATTATTCCTCTAGGGAAAACTGTAGAAGGAATGCTCAAGCTTTTGGTATCTGAGGGTAAGCTCGATGATCAGCGCTGTTTATGGGGATTTCCTCATCCTTCTGGAGCGAACGGACATAGATTTAAGCAGTTTGCCAGCCATCAAGAGAACATGAAAAAGACGCTCCAAGATCATATATGGAACGCCTGAACGGCTATCTATTGCAACGATTTTTCCTGAACCTCACGTTAAGATACGATTAATACTAAGGAGCAAGGTAGTGGAGAACCTATCGGCCAAGCGACCAAAATCGTTGTAGAAAACTAATTTACATGAAATCGAAGAAATAACGGATGACATGGAAAAAGACCGGCGAGGTGTAGGTCAAGCTATCGACACGGCTTAAATAGCTTTCTTTTAAAGCTACGAATTTATCCCCATCACCGATGAGCAAATCTCGCTTCAGCACGGAAACCGTTAAGCTACCCAAGAAGCCGCTCAAACTGATCAGCATGCCTGACAGGAAACCGAAGATCGGGTTGAGCGGCGTCAGGTAAGGATAGATCAGATAGGAGACCCCGGTTGTTACGACAAACGCACAGGCAAAACCTTCCCAAGTCAAATACGGGTTGGCAGTTGGGACCACTTTGCGCTTTCCCATATAGAGGGATGCGAGATAATGGACCACATCATTCAGCTGTGTCAGCACTACTAGGAATAATACAAGCCCCGCCCCATACTCCGGTGTAGCAAATTGAAAATAGGCTAAGTGACTAAGTCCGAAAACCATCAGCATTAATCCCCACTGGGTTGAACTAACACTACGCAGGAAGCCAACGGTCCCTTTATTAATGAGCCTAGGCAGCGGTAGGAGTAAGAATACATAGACTGGAATAAACACAATAAACATCCCGTACCACTCGATATAAATCCAGTAGAACTGTAGAGGAATGGATAAGTACGCCCACAGAAATAGTCTGCGGTCGGATTTTCGTGATTTTATCATGGAGAAATATTCTTTGAGTGCGAAGAAGGTCAGCACCATTAGTGCCAATAGTGAGACGACTGGATTAAAGAGAGTAGCCAAACAAAAGATAAAAAGCATTCCCCACCAGGTTTTGATGCGGAAGCCGATACCTGTATAGTCTTTACTGGGCTGTAATTTGCCTATAACTACATACATCAAGTGAATGGCCGATAAGGCCGCAAAAATCAGGATTACCGTTAATAGAGAGCGGTCGATAGCTAATCACCAACTTGTCGTAGAGTAGATTCCATTAATGGGTTCATATGTTATTATGAAGGAAACGTCCAATCTTGATAAGGGGAAAATTGTAAATGGCAGATGATCCATCGGNNCTCTTTACGAAGCTTATACAAGGCTACACGAGAGCACCCTATAATCATGCCTCGATCTCCTTTAATCGGGAGCTCTCCGAGTTATATAGCTTTGGCAGAAAGCATCCAAGCAACCCTCTGAATGGAGGATTCGTGAAGGAGGATATTAAGACAGGCACGTTCAGTAAGTACCCCAATACAACATGTGTTCTTTACGAACTTCAAGTAACAGCCCGTGAAGTGGAGAAAATGGAGCGGGTACTCAAAGTCTTTATCCGAAGTCGTCAAAAGTATCTTTATAATATTCTCGGCGTGATTGGTATCGCACTGAAGGAACCTGTCGAATTCAGCAACTCCTACTTCTGCTCACAATTTGTTGCGGAAATTCTGGAGAGGTCCGGCATTAAGCTATGGAACAAGCTACCTGCGCTCGTAACGCCGGATGATTTTCGGCAAAGCGATCGGTTAAAGCTAATCTATCAAGGCAAATTAAGTGAGTACGAACCTAAAAGCTAAGGGAGAGTATTTGGATGAATAACAAAGAACGGTTCTCAAATCGGGTAGATTCGTATGTGAAATATCGCCCGAGTTATCCTAAAGAAGCCATTGATTATTTGTACCATACGATTGGGCTAAAACCGAATTGTGATATTGCTGATATTGGCGCAGGAACAGGAATATTCTCAGCACTGCTTCTGGATCGCGGGTGCCGCGTGACTGCCGTTGAACCAAATCCGGAAATGCGTACAGCTGCAGAGGAGAAGTTCGTAAAGGATAACCATTTCCGTGCATTGCCTGGGTCTGCCGAGAAGACAGAATTGCCAGACCAGTCTGTAGACTTTATCGTATGTGCCCAGGCGTTTCACTGGTTTGATAGGGATGCAGCACAATTGGAATTCAAGCGGATTTTTAAACCAGGTGGAAAGGCAGTTCTGATATGGAATTCCCGGCGTCCTTACGGTACCCCATTTCTGGAGGAATATGAGCAGCTGGTGCAAACCTTCGGCACGGACTACACTCAAGTTAATCATAAGAACATTAGCCCTGAGATCCTTAGTTCCTTTTTTAAGACAGGACAGATGCAAGTAGCGCACTTTAGCAATCAGCAGGTGTTTAATTTCGAAGGATTAAGCGGGCGGGCGAGATCGTCTTCCTACATTCCGGCCCCCGGAGATCCACGTTACGAGAACATGATGACGGAGCTGCGGAGCCTATTTAAACGAAATAAACAGGATGATAAAGTATTTTTTGAATATGAGACCGAGGTCTATTGGGGTGAAGTATAGTAATGATCAGCATATTAAAAAGACTCAAATCCTAGTGATGGGGTCAGTCCCGATTGTTCTAGCGGAGTTTTTTATGCTCTTGATATTTATAGGGCAACCCTTCAAAATTGAGAGAATGCTAACTATAAAGGGAGTTATATGAAATGAACGATATTAGGGTGCGGAATCATGTGAAAGTGATTGGAGAAGGAGAACGAACGATCCTTTTTGCACATGGATTTGGGTGTGATCAGAGCATGTGGCAGTTTATTACACCTTCTTTTGAGAAAAAATATCGAATCGTTCTATTTGATTATGTAGGCTCAGGTAACTCGAATTTAAATGCATATACAACAGATAAATATCATACGCTCCACGGCTATGTACAGGATGTATTGGATGTCATCGAAACGTTGGAACTCAAAGATATTATTTTTATAGGTCATTCTATTAGCTCTATGATCGGGATGCTTGCTTCGATTGAGCGGCCGGACTATTTTGATAAAATGATTATGATTGGTCCTTCTCCTTGTTATTTAAATGACGGTGCTTATTTCGGAGGCTTCGAGAAGAGTGATATTACTGAGCTTCTGGAGATGATGGAGATGAATTTCGCAGGCTGGGCTAGTTTTATGGCGCCTCTTGCTATGAACAACCCTGACCCGATGTTAACGAAAGAACTGGAACGCAGCTTTATTTCGGCAGATCCTGTTATTGCAAGAGAGTTTGCTGAGGTTACGTTCTTTTCAGATCATAGAGAAGATCTATCTAAGGCTACAGTGCCTACACTTATTCTACAATGCTCGGATGACAGTATCGTACCTATAGCGGCTGGAGAATATCTACATAAACACTTGAATAATAGTACCTTCCGGTTAATGGAGGCTAAAGGGCATTACCCGCATATTAGCCATCCTGAGGAAACCATCACTTTAATTAATGAATATCTTACGTAAGCTAGATGAGATTATGCTGTGTTGAAAGGATATTTAGATCATGGATGACCGATTAAGATATGCGCCTTGTGGCTATGTTTCTATTACCCATGAAGGAATAATCAAGGATGTGAATCAGACGTTCTTGGACCGTATGGGGTATAAACAGGTTGATTTGGTGCATAAGCATTTTGAATCTATCATGTCTACGGCAAACAAGCTTATTTTTCATTCATACTTCTATCCTTTTATTAATCTAAATGGACNNTCAGTTATTTATAAATCTGAAAGATAGTGAAGGTAAAGCGGTTCCATATTTATTGAATGGCAGACGGTTTGAGAGTGAAGGCATAGAGATCATTGATTGTGTCCTGGTACAGATGGGAAAACGGATTGACTATGAGCTGGAGCTTCGGTCTGCCAAGAAGCAAATAGAAGTAGCTTACTGGGAAAAGGATCAGGCGCTTGCCGAGCTCAGGCGAATTCATTTAGAAATTGAACAGAAACAAGCCGAGCTGCTGGAGATGAATGCCGTTTTAGTAGAATTATCTAATACAGATAAGCTGACCGGGCTTAAGAATAGAAGGTTTCTTCAAGTNNAGAGAAGCTGGAAGAGCAGATCGTAGGGTATGGCCGGGATCAAGCGCCATTTTCGCTGTTTATTATAGATATTGATCATTTTAAAAAAGTGAACGATACCTATGGGCATCAGACAGGTGACTATGTGCTTGAGAAAATGGCGAGTATCTTGAAACTGCAATCTCGTAAAGAGGATATTGCGGCTAGATATGGCGGTGAGGAATTCGTACTTCTTTTACCTCATACAGATATCTCGGAGTCAAAGACCATAGCTGAGAATTTACGGCAATCTATCGCGTATTCAACTTGGGAAATGGGCCAGATTACGGTGAGCATTGGTGTAGCTACATTTATTCCAACCGATTCAGAAACCACCCTACTGCAAAAAGCTGATCAAGCGCTCTATGTCTCTAAAGAACAGGGGAGAAACCGAGTCACGCATAGCATAGATTTGAATGAAAAGCTTCTTTAACAGGGGCTTTTTTTGTTATTTATAAACGATACATCCTCTTTGCTCTAATTGCTCTAAAATATCTGTTCCCTTCAAGCTGTGATTCCATCTGAGATCCAGTTTCTCTAATCGTTCTAGTTGTAGAAAGGAGTCCGGAATTTCTTGCAGGTTATTATCTCTTAGGTCAAGCTCAACAAGGCTGCTTAATTGACCCATTTCACTAGGAAGCTTATTCAGTTTATTTTTTCTAAGGTTAAGTCTTCTTAGCTTGCTTAGTTTACCAATGGATGAAGGCAGCTGAGTGATTCGATTATCACTTAAATCAAGTATCCGAAGTTCTTCTATTGCACCCAAATGCTCGGGTAACAAGACCAGTTGATTACCATATAGATGGATCTCTCTTAGCCCTTTTATTTGTGTGATCGAATCTGGCAGACTTTCCAGCTGATTGTAATATAGCCGCAATTCAATGAGACTGCTCATTTCACCTATATGGATAGGTAATTGCTTGAGATGATTATCCGTCACGTTTAGATACTTGAGCTTCTGGAGATTACAAAGCTGCTCCGGCAGCTGTTCGAACTGATTATTACTTAGGTATAGAAAAGAATCCAACCCCTGCAGTCCGCCAATGCTCTTCGGCAACACTTTCAGTCGATTATGGCCTAAATCCAGCATCCTTAGGTGAACTAAACGATTGATGTTCTCGGATAACCGCTCGAGTTCATTGCCTGCATAATTAAGTACCTCTAATTCATCATGAAGGAAAAGCTGATCGGGGATCTCTTTAATATGGTTGTTGTACATGCTCAGTTCTAGTAAAGGTTTGTTCTCAAACACGATCTCTGGCGTTTCTGTAAGTCCTTTTCCGTCAAAATTATATCTCATTTATGGATCTCCTTTGTAATTGGTTTTGGCATCGTTACGATAGAATATAACAGGATGATGATTTATTATCTGTATATTGACCGTAGATCTTTTTGGAAAAGGGGATTTCTTTGGCGATTTGGAAGTGATCCATCCCTCCAATGTAAGAGTGTTATCTGCGGTGGCTATGAACGATACAGTATTATTTGAGATTAAACGTGAGCCTTTCGAGCAGATGCTTGCCGATTACCCGTTGATTAAAGAACAATTGATGCAGCTGCAGATGGACCGTTTATTGTTATCGAATCGGTTATTACACGAAATGAAATTTCATGATGGGAGAGCGCGTGCGATTTTTACACTAAGAAGACTATACCAAAGATTCGGAGTAGAGGAGCAAGGCGAGATGAGGATTAATTTCCGACTAACCCATCAGCAGTTCGCGGATATGATCGGAACACTCAGGGAGACGGCTACCCTTGTGCTTAAAGATCTGCAAGAGCAAAAGATTATTGATATTCAACATCAGCAGATTACCGTGTTAGACCCGGCATATTTACTGGAGTATACGGATTTTGATTGAGACGAGCATATCTCCGTCTAGAGGATGAGATGAATTTCGGGTCAGAGTCTGAGTACAGGCAAACCCCTGGGGTTGTATAATTAAGGTAATTGAGAAGGGGGACGGGATGGATATGAAATGGCATAAGTACATCACACGCTGGGCGGATTCTAGAGGGTTAGGCGGACGGGAAATTGATTATCAATGGCCGTCTCCATCATTTCCGGTGGTAAGTATTCGCAGCAATTTGGGTCGATACTCAGGTCAGGGGTATGGTCACGGAAGCAAGCCACAAGTGAAGACAGCCGTTGGATTAATTGCTATTGGAGATGTAGCTGTAGGCTTGATTTCCATAGGTGCGATAAGCGTAGGGGTTCTATCCGTGGGTGCAATATCACTAGGAATGTGGTTAGCCCTTGGAGCGATAGCACTTAGCTGGCTTGGCTTCGCAGCTGGGGCGATTGCCATTGCAGGAGTGGCTGTAGGAGCGATCGCGATAGCCGAAAAAGCGTTGGGAGCTGTCGCCATAGGTGATACGGCATTTGGGGCGGTAGCCATAGGACGAATTGCTGGGGGAGCAGTAGCTATTGGCCAATGGGCATATGGTCTAATCGCAGTTGGCGAGCATGGCTTCGGGTTAATCCCCATCACAGGAGATGTGTGGAATTGGTTTCGGCGTTTCTTTGGAGTCGGAAATTAAGCGGTTAACCAGCCCAAAAGTATCAATCATGGTCTGGGATAGTTAATAAAAAATATCTATCAGAACAGAAAAACTAATTGCAATTACCTATTCGGATTTCATACCAATTAATCATGCGATCAGATGTAGCGTTAGGTTACTCTTTGTAATGTATTCGAAACTTCATAGGCAAACCTATAGAAATGTAGGGACGCCATAGACCTTTCGAACGAGGAGAAGGGAACTTACATGCTTGGGTTAACTTACCACATCGCAGGTAACCTCGTGCAATTAATTACTTTTATTGATAATAATTATATTCCATAGGCAAAAGAAAACAGGCGAATTGTGGTATATCCAACCATGATTCGCCTGTTTTTTTATTGGGCTTACGTAATATGAGGCTCGCATTATGTAAAAAACATCCATTTTGTAATATGACAGAAGTGATGACAACGCTCACTATAACCGGATAGATCTTTTAATTATAATGAATCAGATGGTCCAACTCTTCCAGCCCATTTAATCAAATACATTAGAGGTCAATGCAGATGTTAGGAATCGGATTGATCATCACTGTTATAATCGGAGCTTATTTTATGGCTGCTTACACTCGATTGTTCAGATGCGTAATCATGTGAGAGAATCTTTTGCTAATGTTCAGGCAGACTATTATCCAGAGCTTAAGGCCAGTGATCTGTATATCGAATTGGAAATCTTGCTCAAGATGGAAGGGGCCAAACGGGCAGACATTGATTGGACGGTATCCTAAGTGGATTTGATATAGAGAATTAAGATTGCCATGAGATTTAGAGGGAGGCCTTTCTATGAAAATCGTTATTGTGGATGATCATCCTTTAGTTAGAAGAGGGCTGGCATCTGTCATTTCAATGCAGCCAGGTGTGCAATTCGCTGGTGAAGCTACGAATGGTCAAGAAGCATTTGATGTGATTGAAGCAACAAAGCCAGATATTGTTCTCATTGATCTTAAGCTTGTTGATGAATCAGGCTTGGATATCATTAAGACAGCCCGTGCTCGCGGCATTGTTAGTAAGTTCATTCTGTTGACCTCCTCTGCGAGCAGAGAGGATTTTTTGAGGGCTGAAGAGGTACTGGTAGATGGATATGTCCTAAAAGAGGCGCTGCCGGAGGAATTACTCTTTGCTATCCAGTTAGTGTACAAAGGGAGAAAGTATTATGATCCTGGTCTAATGGAAGAAAAGATGCGTATTAGCGGCAGCAGTCCGACGGATGAATTGACACCGAAAGAGAAGGAAGTACTGATTGAACTTGGACAAGGTGCTTGCAACAGAACGATCGCTACACGTCTCTTTATCAGTGAATTTACGGTGAAGAAGCATGTCAGCCAGATTTTAGCGAAGCTGCAGGTTAATGATCGG
>DOJM01000303.1:4087-4344 GCA_003529225.1 Paenibacillus sp. | reverse complement strand
TAACTAGGGAGTGCTGTTCATGTTTGAGATGCCAGGATACCAAACGTTAGATCAAATAGAAACCACCTCAGATATCAGGCTGTACAGACTCCTACGTCAAGAAGATGGCCTTAGGGTTATCGCCAAGACAACTAAAGGCGAGTACCCGGGATCTACTATGGTTGATGCTTTTCGTTATGAGTATGACGTGCTTAAGCGACTTAGCGGTCGTGGAGCAATCGAGGCGTATAGCCTGGAAATCACACCGGATCGGCCAT
>DOJM01000303.1:3669-3905 GCA_003529225.1 Paenibacillus sp. | reverse complement strand
GGGCGACCGGATGCCGTGCTTCCTTATATATCGCCAGAGCAAACGGGTCGAACTGGGTTGAACCCGGACTATCGTTCTGACTTTTATTCGCTTGGAGTCATTATGTATGAATGTTTCTCAGGCAGTCGCCCCTTTGAGCTTCATGATGTTGTTGATATTGTATATCGTCATCTTGCAGATACACCTGAGCCTTTACATCACAGGTTTCCAGCTATCCCTCTCTCTGTCTCTGAAAT
>DOJM01000303.1:1881-3623 GCA_003529225.1 Paenibacillus sp. | reverse complement strand
TGGCGAGATATGCCAGCGCCTTTGGAATCAAGTCGGATCTTGAGGAATGTCTATCCCATCTACAACAATATGGGTACATTGAGCCCTTCCTGTTAGGAAGCTGGGATATTCCTGAACGCTGGACGGTATCTGAACGGTTCTACGGAAGACATTTTGAGAAACTAAGCTTACGAGAAGCACTGAAACGAGCATCGCAAGGTGCTGTAAAGACGGTCTGGCTTAGCGGTGAGAGTGGTATCGGCAAAACAACCTTTCTAAAAGAAACGCTTAGAAATTCGATTTCTTTGGATGGTTTTTTTGCCAGAGGCAAATTTGAATCTTTACATACTTCACTCCCTTATGGCATCTGGCATCAAGTTATAGAAGAATTGGTCAGTCAACTGCTGATGGAAACGAAGCTGCAGGTGGAGGTTTGGAAGCTGCGTATTTTACAAGCTGTAGACGGTTACGGGCAACTGCTGATTGAACTTGTCCCAAAACTTGAGCTCTTGATTGGCCCCCAACCATCTGTACCTCCGTTGCCGCCGCTGGAAGCTCAACATCGATTTCAATTAATCATGAGCCGATTTATACACCTCTTTCCTCATGAGGATCATCCTTTGATCTTGATATTGGACAATATGCAATGGGCGGATGAAACATCGCTGCAATATCTAACTTCGCTTATAGAGGACACGGCCACGAGTCATCTGCTAATCGTTCTTTCTTATCGTGACCGGGAAATTACGAACCTGCACCCACTGAGTAGGCTGGAAAAGCATTTGATTGACCGCAACGTAGTGATGAGTAAAATTTCTCTACAGGCGCTTGAACTCACCGATTTAAAACAACTGCTACTGGATGTTATGCGTTACGAGGCTGCTGACTTGGACGAGTTAGCGCGGGTACTTCTGCATAAGACAGATGGGAATCCACTATTTATTAAGCAATTCCTTCAGGATTTGATTGATGATCAGCGAGTGAAATTTGATGAGGATCTTCGAAGCTGGAAATGGGACCTCCAGCGCATTACTGAATTGAGTGTTCCCGATAATGCAGCAGCATATCTTTCAAGTAAATTACAGCAATTTCCCGATCAGACGGTGTATGCACTTAGTAGAGCTGCTTTATTGGGCAGCATATTTGATGTGGGTACGCTTGCCGAGATTACGGAGATTCCGGTAGAGACATTGACCGAAGCGTTAGAAGCTGCTGTGAATGGACGCTTGCTACAACCTGTTACCGGGGAGGAATATACGCATTTTAAATTCCAGCATAACCGCATTCATCGGGCGGCTTATGCACTTGTTCCCGAAGAGGAGCGCCCAGAGCTGCATTGGAGGATTGGCATGCTACTGCTAGGCCGCAGCTCTCTTAATGAAGGAACAATTCTATTTGAAGCTGTCCATCATTTGAATCAGGCGCTTGCGTGGATAGGTCGCCCTGAACAGAGGCTTCAACTGGTAGAGCTGAACTTACAGGCAGGGATAAAAGCGAAGCAAACAACCGCACATGAGACAGCCTTACAATATATGCTTCAGGCAACAGCGTTACTAGAGGAGCGGAGCTGGGAGGAGCACTATGAGCTAACCTTCCGGGTATTTCGGGAGAAGGCCGAGCTCGAATACTTATGTTCCCATTTTGACACGGCTAATGAATTATTCCATCTGCTAATTGATAAAGCTGCGACAAATATGGATAAGGCATACGTCTACGCGATGAAGGTGCAGTTGGAAGCAAGTAATGATAACCACGAAGAAGTT
>DOJM01000303.1:0-1874 GCA_003529225.1 Paenibacillus sp. | reverse complement strand
TCAATCGCGAAGGGTGGCTCGCTTCTTCCTTCACCATGATTGAATTAACGCTCGATTATGGGATGACTCCGGAGGCTTCCATTGGATTCATAGGCTATGCAATGTTTCAATACTATTACTTCCGTAATGATGAAGAAACATTTAAATGGGCCATGCTGGCGTGCAGCTTATCGGAACCCTATCCGAAACTACATATGACAACCTTAGCTGCGTTTGCAATGTGCTACGATAGCTGGCGGAATTATGATCCAGCTATGCTCCGTATGTTTACCGAGAAAGCAGGTAAAGTGGGGCTGGAATCAGGTGACTTATGGAAAGGTAACCAGAACATGCTAATCAACTGTGCCTCCCTTTTGCAGTTTGGTCATCCACTAGGCGATATCTATGATCGGTTAATTACTCATTCCGGAGATTTGCTGCGCCATAACAACAGTCTTCATTGTAAGCAGGCTGCCATAGCTGTGGCTACTCTATTTCGATTGACAGGTTATCGCTCTGTAGATGATCCATTTAACATCGCAGAGATTAGCGAACCTGATTTTGCACAGTCGGTTCATGGAGATACCTTTGATTTTATACAAGAAATGGTCTGGGTATACCAATATTTGATAGGTTATGTATTTGGGGATTACCGCGAAGCCAGTGAGGCATTAGCGAAATCAGCAGCCATTATAAAATCACGTGAAGATGGCTTAGACAGTCCCATGCAGATTGTGTATGAATGTTTAGTCTGGGCTCAGTTGTATGAGGAATATAACGCTGAAGAGCAACGTATATATCGGGCAAAAATGCGCAGTTGCCTGAAGAAAATGAAAAAGTTTGCTAGGCGTTGCCCGGTAAATTATGAGCATAAATATCTGTTGATGAAGGCTGAGCTGACTCGTCTATCGCGAGATCCACAACAAGCTGAAGCCTTATATGAGCAGTCTATTGAGACTGCTCGTATCAACGGTCATATTCACGATTTAGCGATGGCGGCGGAGTGTTACGGCAAGTATGGGCTTCGTCATGGCAAATTGCATCTAGCAAGAATCTATATGACTGAGGCTTACGAGGCTTATCTGCAATGGGGCGCAAAGGCTAAAGCGGCTGACCTTGAGCAGCAGCATAGCCANNGCTGCATATTAAACGGGAGCCCGGGCTCGATCGAGTCGATTCCCTTTCTGTGGTGATGTCTGCACAAGCTTTATCGGGCGAGATGGAGATGAGTCGATTATTGGCCACGCTGATGCGGATCATGCTCCATAATGCTGGGGCCGAATATGGGGCAGTTATTTTTGATCATGATGGCAAATGGATGGTTGAAGCTTATGGTACCGCAGAGGCTCAGCATATCGAATCTGTTCCTCTAGGGGAAGAGTCAGATCTTGTTCCGGCAGCGATTATAGCCTATGCAGCAAGAACACAGGAGCAGGTTGTATTACATGATGCGCTCAGTGAGGGGATATTTACGCGTAACGTTTACGTTAGGAAGAATAGACTGAAGTCGGTCCTTTGTCTTCCTATCATGAATCAGAATAAATTGGTTTGCTTGCTCTATTTGGAGAATAACCTAGCCCCAGGTGTATTTACTCCAAGTAGACTCGATGTGCTCAAGCTGCTTGGTTCACAATGCGCAATCTCAATTGCTAACGCCAAGCTGTATTCGGGAATCCAATATCTTAAAAAAAATCTAGAGGACCAAGTTGTAGAAAGAACTCGTAGTCTGGAGCGTTCGATGCGAGAAACATCTGCGGCTTTGGCCGAAGCTACCGTCTTTGAGGAACGTAATCGTATTGCCCAAGAGATTCATGACATTGTTGGGCATACACTTACATCGACGATTCTGCAGATTGAAGCCGGAAAGCGTCTGCTCCAGAAAAAAGATATAGATA